>JALULB010000188.1:0-4202 GCA_027041035.1 Sedimenticola sp.
CACCGGGCCGTCGATGACGATCTGCATCGCCTTGGACTTCTTCTGGATCAGGCACTGGGTGGCCAGCACATGCTCCACCTCGGAGGTGCCGATGCCGTGGGCCAGGGCGCCGAAGGCCCCATGGGTGGAGGTATGCGAATCGCCGCACACCACGGTCATGCCGGGCAGTGTCGCACCCTGCTCCGGGCCGACCACGTGCACGATGCCCTGGCGGATGTCGTCCATCGTGAACTCGGGGATGCCGAACTCACGGCAGTTCCTGTCCAGCGTCTCGACCTGCAAGCGCGATACCGGATCGCTGATCGACTCGACGCCGTGGCGCGCGGTGGTCGGCACATTGTGATCCGGGGTGGCCAGATTCGCCTCCACCCGCCATGGCTCGCGACCCGCGAGACGCAGGCCCTCGAAGGCCTGCGGCGAGGTCACCTCATGCACCAGTTGCCGGTCGATATAGAGCAAGGCCGTAGCATCGTCGTCCTCGCGCACCACGTGCGATTCCCAGAGTTTGTCGTAGAGTGTCTTTGCCATCGTTTCATCCTCGATCAATGTCGAAAATGAGCATAGGGGCAAAACCAGAATGACGCAAATTCATATTTTATATATATTCTATACTCCATAGGAATAGATAAGGAGCGGGCATGGAGATCAATGCATTGAAGGCCTTTGTCGCGGTCGCCGAAACGCAGTCCTTCTCGCTCGCGGCGGAGCGGCTGTTCATCACCCAACCGGCGGTATCCAAGCGGGTCGGCGGCATGGAGGAGGAGCTCGGCACGTCACTGTTCGACCGCGCCGGTCGCCGGGTACGCCTGACCGAGGCCGGCGAACTGCTGCTGCCGCGCGCGCGCCAGTTGCTCAAGGAGCTGGAGGACATGCGCCAGAGCATCGCCAGCCTGGGTGACGCGGTCGGCGGTCGGCTGCCGATGGCCACCAGCCACCACATCGGCCTGCACCGCCTGCCACCGGCGCTGCGCGGCTTCGTCCGCCGCTACCCGGCGGTCGAGCTGGACATTCAGTTCATGGAATCCGAGAGCGCCTGCCGACAGGTACATGACTGGCGACTCGATCTGGCCGTCGTCACCCTCTCCGACTGGGCGCGCGAACACCTGATCGCCGTCGAGCTGTGGAACGACCCGCTATTCGTCAGCGTGCATCGCGACCACCCGCTGGCGCGCCTGACCTCGGCGACGCTCGATGATCTGCTGGAACATCCGGCGGTACTCCCGGACAAGGGGACCTGGACCCGCGACCTGGTCGAACGCGCCATCGTCCGGGCCGGCGGCAAGTTGCATGTGAGCATGTCCACCAACTACCTGGAAACCCTCGCGATGCTGGTGTCCATCGGCGTCGGCTGGAGCCTGCTGCCGGAAAGCCTGGCGCGGCGCGCCGAGTTCGTCGTTCTGCATATCGAGGCGCTGAAGCTCAGCCGCTCGCTCGGCGTGGTGCATCACCCGGATCGCAGCCTGCCACGCGCGGCCAGGGCGATGCTGGAGATACTCGCCGCCGGAAGCTGAATATCAGTCGAAATCCGGCCTCAGTCGCTTCGCAACCGGGTATAGTTGTCCTGCTCCCAGTCGCTGGCGTCGATCGCCTCTCGATAGCCGTGCCAGGTCGCGTACCCGATGACCGGCAGAATCACCGTCAGGCTGAAGAAGCCCGAGCCAAACCCGAGTAAAACCGCGACAGCGATCAACGCGCCCCACATCAGCATCACCGGCGTATTGCGCAACACCACGTTCACGCTGGTGAGCATCGCGGTAATCGCATCGACATCGCGATCCAGCATCATCGGCACCGCGAAGGCGCTGACGCTGAAGATAAACAGCGAGAACAGCATGCCGATCACACTGCCGATGCCGACGAAGGTCAGCAGCTCGGCCACCTCCGGCGAATCACTCATCGGGAAGAAGATGTGCACCATCGACGAGGCGCGCGCCCACACCAGGAACACGATCAACAGCGCGGCGGCGAAGATCATCTGATTACCGAAGCGTCGCTTGCCCTGTCGCAGGCAGGCGAACATCCTCGGCTTGTCGCCCTTTTCCAACTGGCAACTGACCGAATACAGGCCCATCGCGATCGCCGGGCCGAGAAAGATGAAACCGGCCATCATCACGATGACCACGGTGAAACTACCGACCCGGAAGGCGGTATAGGCGATCGCCGCCGCGATCAGCGTCAGTACGAGGCCGTAGCTCAGGCTCAGCAGCGGCGCGTGCTTGAAGTCTTCCCAACCGGCCTTCAGCCAGCGAAACGGCGCGCCGAAATCGAGTTTACGACAGGGCGCGACCATGGGTTTGATCTGTTCTTCATCGGAGGCTTCGGTATGATCGGCAAGATTGTTATACATGGCTGCTCATCGAGGTATGTTGTTGACTACCCGACGGCACCGAAACGATAGGAAGGGCGGCGCCGTCGTCCGCTATGGCCGCCGGATCGTCCGCCGCGCGCGGGTTCCGACTACCTCCGACTAGCCTAGACAACAATTCCCAACGCCGCCACGCGGAGTCTCCCATAGATAAATAAGGGAATACCCAAAGAACGTTTTATAAACTCACGCCAATGGCTCGAACAGGGCTCGCAGGTCCTCCTCGCTTAGCCTCGCCGCCTGCTTGCCGTCGCCGAACAACGCATCGGCGAGCGCCTGCTTCTTCTGTTGCAACGCGGTGATCTTCTCCTCGACGGTGCCACGCGTGACGAACTTGTAGACGAACACTGCCTTCTTCTGGCCGATGCGATGCGCGCGGTCGGTGGCCTGACGTTCGACCGCCGGGTTCCACCACGGATCATAGTGGATGACGGTATCGGCGGCGGTCAGGTTCAGGCCGCTGCCGCCGGCCTTCAGGCTGATCAGAAACAGCGGCACCTCGCCGTTCTGGAAACGATCCACCGGCGTGGCGCGGTCACGTGTCTGGCCGGTCAGCTTGACGTAGTCGATGTTGCGTTTTCCCAGCTCGGTCTCGATCAGCGACAGCATGCTGGTGAACTGGGAGAACAGCAGCACCCGCCGGCCCTCTTCGAGCATCTCCGGCAGCAGCGTCATCAGCTGGTCGAGCTTGGCGGACTGCTTGACCTTCTTCGCCGCATCCATCTTCAACAGGCGCGGATCACAGCACACCTGGCGCAGTTTCAGCAACGCGTCGAGGATGATGATCTGGCTGCGCTGGATGCCTTTCTTGTCGATCTCGCGGCGCACCTTCTCGTGCATCGCGACGCGGATGGTTTCGTACAGATCGCGTTGCGCGCCTTCGAGTTCGACCTCGCTGACGATCTCGGTCTTGTCCGGCAGTTCGGTGACCACCTCGGCCTTCTCGCGCCGCAGCATGAACGGCGCGACGCGTTTTTGCAGCTGCCGCTGGCGGGTCGCGTCGGCGTGTTTCTCGATCGGGTTGCGGAACAACCGGCGGAAGTGCTTCTCGTCGCCGAGCAGCCCCGGCATCAGGAAATGGAACTGCGACCACAGTTCGCCGAGATGATTCTCCATCGGCGTGCCGGTCAGGCACAGCCGATGCCTGGCGTTCAACTCGCGCGCGGTCGCGGCCGCCTTGGCGCGTGGATTCTTGATGTTCTGCGCCTCGTCGAGCACCAGCAGATGCCACGCCTGGGCGCGCAACACCTCGGCGTCTCGCGGCAACAGCGGGTAGGTGGTCAACACCAGGTCCTGTTCGGCGATGGCCGGGAAATGCCGCTTGCGTTCCGGCCCGTGCAATACCAAGACCTTCAGCGATGGCGCGAAACGCTCGGCCTCGCGCCGCCAGTTGACCATCAACGAGGTCGGCGCGACGACCAGGCTGGGACGGTCGGCGCGCCCGGCCTCCTTCTCGACGAGCAGATGCGCGAGGGTCTGGATGGTCTTGCCAAGCCCCATGTCGTCGGCCAGTATGCCGCCGAGATCGTATTCGCGTAGGAATTGCAGCCAGCTCAGCCCCTGCGCTTGATAGGGCCGCAGTTCGGCTTGCAGGCCGGCGGGTGGCGCGACCGTTTCGATGCCCTTGAAACCGGCGAGCTTGTCGGCGAAACGCCGTGGCGCCTCGACGCCGCCCCATTTCAGATCGGCCTCGGCCAGATCGTTCAGCGCGCCGGCCTGGTAACGCGACAGGCGCACCGCGCCGCGCTCATCCAACGAATCGGGATCATAGAGCTCGGCCAACGCCTCGATGACATGGCGCACCTTGTCGATCGGCAACGGCGCGATGCGACCGTCC
>JALULB010000188.1:4212-10320 GCA_027041035.1 Sedimenticola sp.
AATTGCACCAGCATCGGCAGCAGGCTCAGATGCTTGCCATCCACCTCGATGCCGAGCTCCAGATCGAACCAATCCTGACCTTCGCCCTCCTGGAGATCGACGTACCAGTCATCCGCATCGGCGATGGTGAAGCGGAACGAGGCATCGATATCGACCGTCCAGCCGTGTTCGCGCAATACCGGCAGTTCTTCGATCATGAACGCCAGCCAGCCGCCTTCGCCGAACTCGTTGATCAGCCTCAACGGCTCCTTTTCCATACTGTCGCGCGTGCCGAGCACGCCCATGTCGGGTTCGAAACCGAACTCGACCAGGGTGCGCAGATGGGTATGCTCCGCATCTCTTTGGCGCTGGATCAACGTTGCCTTGCCGGCCTTGCCGGGCAACGGCAGGGTTTCACGCGGATCACCCGGCGCGACCTCCACGCCCTGGTAGCGATAACTCAGGTCGGCATAGTCGCTCCAATCAGCTTCATAGTTGAACGGGAATTTATGTTCTTCGCTGTGCAGGTACAGGTGGGGCACGGGATCGATATCCTGGCGTATCTCGATATCCCCCACGTCGGGCAACGGAACCTCCTGGGGCAACTGCTGCAATACCGCCCGAACCTGCGCGCACTGGTCGACGTTCAACGGCGGCGCCTCGATCAACGCGGCGGCGACGGCGGCGTCGAGCCCGGTGTCCAGCGGCCCGCATTCGCCGCGTGTCGCGTCCAGATACCACGGCGGCGCCAGTGGCAAGGATTCGCAGCCATCCAGGTCCGCCAGCTTCACCCGGTAGCGACCACTTTCCTCCAGCATCCATTCCGGGCGCCCCTGGCGCGCCTCGCCGAGCGTCAACGCCTCCGAGCGATGTGTCTGCCAGTGACAGCGCCCGGTCCCTAGCATCAACTCGAACCAGGGTTCCGCAGGGGTTCCCGGCGGTAGATCATAGCCGGAGCCGCCACGGGGACGCCCGTCGGATTGCCGTTCGAGCGCCCCCAGCAACATGCGGTCTTCCTCGCTGACGAAGCGCGACTGGCTCCGCGAACCGCCATCGAAGGGGCTGCCCTTCGCCCAGCCGCCACTCTTCAGCGGCCGTGTCTTTATCACATCGACATGCAGTACCGGGCCGCCGTCCTCCAGCTTCACATCGAGCACATAGTGCAGCTCGTCGGCGGGCTTGAAAACCAATGCCTCGCCAGCGTTGTCGTGCAACGCCTGAACACGCCGCAGCCAGTCCCGCAACGGCGCATCCAGACGCGCCGCCGAGGGTGATGGCGTCGGCGACGAGGCCACCTGCTCCTCGACATTCGCGGCGAGAATCACCGCGACCGCGTGCTTGCAGTTGTAACTCGCCGCGCAGCCGCACTGGCATCGGATCGAGTCGACGCCAAGGGCATCCGCATGGATGTTGACCAGCACATGATAGGGACGCCGCGCGCCACCACGCACCTCGGCGAGATACTGGCGCCCTTCCTTGCCGATCTGCAACGAGATCACCCTGTTCTCGTTAAAGCAGCTCAGGCCGCGTTCGATAGCAGGCAGACTGAAGAACGCCGGCAACATGTCCACATCGAGATACATCGGTTTATCCTTGCTCCACGCTCAGCGCGTCGACCTTTTGCAGGCCGCGCGGCAGTTTGCCGCCGCGCCGGCCACGCTCGCCCTGGTAGGCGTCGAGGTCGGCGGGCTTCAGGGTGAAATGGCGCTTGCCGGCATGGATGACCAATTTGCCGGCGGCCGGCACGCTGGCGATGGCGACGACATACTCCAGACGCTCGGCGACGCGCTTCGGCGGGATGCCGATGATCTTGTTGCCCTTGCCGCGCGCCATCGCCGGCAGTTCGGATACCGGACACACCAGCACCCGCCCCTCGCTGGTGACCGCCGCGATACGGTCGCTGTCGGGATCGCTGATCGGCGTCGGCTTCAGTATCCGCGCGCCCTTCGGCAGGGTCAGCACGGCCTTGCCGGCCTTCTTGTTGGCGACCAGGTGTTTCAACTGGGTCTGGAAGCCGTAACCGGCATCCGAGGCGAGCAGATACCATTGCCGCATATCCCCGCCGAGCACGGCATGGAACACCGCGCCGGGCGCCGGACTCAAGCGGCCGGTCAGCGGCTCGCCCTGGCCGCGCGCCGACGGCAGGCCGTGCGCCGGTAGCGAGTAGGCGCGACCGTTGCTATCGAGGAAGATCACCGGCTGGTTGCTGCGCAGCCGGGCGGCATCGAGAAAGCTGTCGCCGGCCTTGTAGTTCAGCGTACCCGGGTCGATCTCATAGCCCTTCGCGGCGCGCACCCAGCCCTTCTCGGAGAGCACCACGGTCAGCGGCTCGCTGGGCGACAGCTCGGTTTCATCCAGGGCCTCGGCCGCGTCCGCGGCGACGATCGGTGAACGCCGCTCATCGCCGTACTGCTCGGCATCCGCCTGAATCTCCTTGCGGATCAGGGTCTTCATGCGCGCCTTCGAGCCAAGGATCTTCTCCAGCCTGTCGCGCTCGGCGGCCAGCTCCTGCTGCTCGGCGCGGATCTCCATCTCCTCGATCCTCGCCAGATGACGCAGCTTCAGATTCAGGATGGCCTCGGCCTGCTCGTCGTCGAGGCTGAAGCGCTTCATCAGCTCGGCCTTCGGATCATCCTCGTAGCGGATGATCGCGATGACCTCGTCGATGTTCAGGTAGGCGATCAGCAGGCCGTCGAGGATATGCAACCGCGCGAGCACCTTGTCGAGACGGAATTGCAGCCGCCGGCGCACGGTCTCGAAGCGGAATTCCAGCCATTCGACCAGCAGGCCGCGCAGATCGCGCACCTGTGGTCGGCCGTTCAGGCCGATCATGTTCAGGTTGATGCGGTAACTGCGCTCCAGGTCGGTGGTCGCGAACAGGTGCAGCATCAGACGTTCGACATCGACGCGGTTGGAGCGCGGCACGATGACCAGGCGGATCGGGTTCTCGTGGTCGGACTCGTCGCGCAGATCCTCGACCATCGGCAGTTTCTTCGCGTTCATCTGCGCGGCAATCTGCTCCTGCACCCGCGAGCCGGAGACCTGGTGCGGCAACGCGGTGATGACGATGTCGCCCTGCTCGCGCGTCCATTCGGCGCGCATGCGCGTGCTGCCGGTGCCCTTGCGGTACATTGCCAGAATATCCTCGCGCGGGGTGATGATGGGCGCCGAGGTCGGGTAGTCCGGCCCCTGGATGTGTTCACACAAATCCTCCAGCGTGGCCCGCGGCGATTCCAGCAGATGGATCAGCGCGTTGGCGACCTCGCGCAGGTTGTGCGGCGGGATGTCGGTGGCCATGCCGACCGCGATGCCGGTCGAGCCATTCAGCAGGATGTTCGGCAGGCGCGCCGGCAGCATCGCCGGTTCCTTCAGGGTGCCATCGAAGTTCGGCGTCCATTCCACCGTGCCCTGGCCGAGCTCACCAAGCAGCAACTGGGCGTAGGGCGTCAGGCGCGATTCGGTATAGCGCATCGCGGCGAAGGATTTCGGATCGTCCGACGAGCCCCAGTTACCCTGCCCGTCGATCAGCGGATAGCGGTACGTGAACGGCTGCGCCATCAACACCATCGCCTCGTAACAGGCGCTGTCGCCATGCGGATGGAACTTGCCGAGCACGTCGCCGACCGTGCGCGCCGATTTCTTGTATTTCGCCGTCGCCGACAGGCCGAGTTCCGACATGGCGTAGATGATGCGCCGCTGCACCGGTTTCAGGCCGTCGCCGATATGCGGCAGGGCACGATCCAGGATGACGTACATCGAGTAGTCGAGATAGGCCTTCTCGGTGAAGGCGTGCAGCGGCATGCGCTCGATGCCGTCGGAGTTGTATTCCATCGTTGACCAGCGGATTCAGGGGGAAACGGAGGAGGGTGACTTTAGCCTGACGGGAAGCAGGCTTCAATCGTTCATGCGATACACCGGATCGAGCTGCCGCCTGCCGGTGATGGTGACATCCAGATCCTTCAGCAGGCCGGCGTCTATGCCATAGATCCAGCCATGCACGGCAAGCGACTGGCCACGATCCCAGGCGTCCTGCACCACCGTCGTGTGGCCGACACTATTGACCTGCTTGACGACATTCAGCTCGCACAGACGATCGACGCGCGCCGCCTCATCCGGCAGGGCGTCGAGTTCGGCCCGGTGCTGCAACCAGGTGTGCTTGATACTGTGCAACCAATTGTCGATCAGGCCATGCTTGGTGTTCGACATCGCGGCCTTCACGCCGCCGCAGCCGTAATGACCACAGACGATGATGTGCTTCACCTTCAGCACATCGACGGCATACTGGATCACCGACAGGCAGTTGAAATCATACTGCACCACCAGGTTGGCGACATTGCGGTGCACGAACAGCTCGCCCGGCAGCATGCCGACGATCTCGTTGGCCGGCACGCGGCTGTCGGAACAGCCTATCCACAGGTAATCCGGCGACTGCTGTTTCGCGAGTCGTGAGAAAAACGCCGGGTCGACCGACGTGATGCTGTCCGCCCATTCCCGGTTGTTTTGAAAAAACTTGTCCAGCAACTTCATATCAGTTTTCTACAGCGTTGATTGTCCACGATATTTTTTCCAATCTGGAGCGATTCCGCATCGCCGATCCGCCGCGCAAAGGCAGCCACGCACCGACCAGCGGCCACCGTATAGCGATAGCTTCCCGGCGTCAAATCCCTTATCCTTTGGCTTACCATTCCCTGGGAAGCACCACACCTTGGACGACATACCCCTGGCCGCGCTGTTCGCGGCCCTTGTGCTGCTACTCGCGCTGTCGGCGTTCTTTTCCGGATCGGAAACCGCGTTGATGACGCTCAACCGCTACCGCATGAAGCGGCTCGCCGATGCCGGGCATGGCGGCGCGAGGAAAGCCGAGCGGCTGTTGAGCAGGCCGGACCGGTTGATCGGCCTGATCCTGCTGGGCAACAACTTCGTCAACATCCTGGCCTCGTCGCTGGCGACCATCATCGCGCTGCGCCTCGGCGGCGAGGCGGCGATCGCGGCCGCCGCCGGCATCCTGACCTTTGTCGTGTTGATCTTCTCCGAGGTCGCGCCGAAAACCCTCGCCGCGCTCCATCCGGAGAAGCTCGCCTTCCCCGCCGCGCATGTCTATTCGCTGCTGCTGAAGCTCACCTGGCCGCTGGTGCGCGTCGTCAATTTGCTCGCCAACCAGGTGCTGCGCCTGCTCGGCGTCAGTCCGGACGAGATCGCCGAACACGGACTCGACAGCGAGGAACTCCGCGCGGCGGTGCACGAGGCCGGTGCGCTGATCCCACGGCGCCACCAGCGCATGCTGCTCGCGGTGCTGGACCTGGAGAAGATTCGTGTCGAGGACATCATGGTGCCGCGCAACGAGATCGACGGCATCGACCTGGACGACCCGCTCGACGACATCATCCAGCAACTGCGCGACATGCCCTACACGCGCGTCCTGGTGTTCGAGGGTGGAATCGATAGAATCATCGGCTTTGTGCATGCGAGAAAACTGATGCAAGCCGCTGTAAATCAAGAACTTGAAAAAGAAACTATACGTGAATTATGCCGACCACCCTACTATGTGCCGGCAGCCACGCCGCTGAATCAGCAGCTACTGGAATTCCAACGCACGCGGCGCCGCATCGCGCTGGTGGTCGACGAGTACGGCGACCTGCTAGGATTGATTACGATGGCCGACCTGCTCGGCGAGATCGTCGGTGAATTCGCCACCGAACCGGTGCCGAACGATCGTGACGTTCAACCTCAGGACGACGGCACCTGGCTGGTGAATGGGGGCGCCAACGTGCGCGAACTGGTCAGAAGCATGCACTGGAATCTGCCCACCGATGGCCCAAAGACCCTGAACGGCCTGATCCTGGAGCAGTTGGAAGCACTACCCAACACCGGCACCAGCATCCTGCTGAACGATTATCCGGTGGATATCGTGCAGACACAGGGCAATGCGGTGAAGCTCGCACGCGTGCATCCGCGCGTCGAGCGCAACCGGCCAACGGACGCTTGAGCAAGCATTTTCTGGTTGTAACTACTCAGCTAACCGCTGAAATGCGCCAGCTCTGCGTTCAAAAATGGTCATTTACACGTGTAAAATCACATTTTTTGCCTTGATCTGACGCATTTCAGCGGCGATCTGAGCAGTTACCCTTT
>JALULB010000189.1 GCA_027041035.1 Sedimenticola sp.
CCTTGATGCGCTTGTCCTTTACATTCAGCCCTTCCATCTCTTCATCAACCCAGCTCATCTTCATCTCTCTGTTCAAAATGAACAGTTTACGATGGATTTCTGGAGTTGTGTATAAGGAGATGCCCTTGTAGCACCGACAGACTGCGCGATCATCGCGTGAGTCCATGAATATACCGGGTTAGCTTTTCGATCATGCAAAGATATGGTCATTTCATTCAGTCTCCCGCGTTGTGTAGTGCTGACAGTGTAGCAAGTGATCCCTGAAGTGATGCGGAGACACTGTCGCAATAACTATCCGGCGCAAGCCGAAGACCCGCCTGGCTGCTTCGGACACCGAGCCACACCTTCCCGTTCTGGGCGCGATCCCGGAGCAGTCCCGCCCCCTGTTCCCATGCACAACCACGACGCACTCTTTACACAAGTTCACAGAAGTTAAAAAAAACCCACGAGCTTCTCGGGTATTATCTGCCGCGATCCTGAGCTTGGGTTCGGGAAGCCAGCCAAAACATTCACTCCTCAAGGAAGAGAAACCGTCCCGCGCGGGACGGCCGTGCCCATTAAGTTCACTTGGCTTTCCGAGGCGCCTCGCGCCACGTGAATCCAGCCGTGAACGACACCCATCAATTGTTTTAATTTAATACCAAGGACACCACAATGGAAGAACAATTCGCCAAGGCCTGGAAAGGTTTTATCCCTGGCAACTGGAAGAACGCGGTCGATGTCCGCGACTTCATCCAGAAGAACTACACCCCTTACGAGGGTGACGACACTTTTCTCGAGAGCGAAGCCACCGAAGCCACGCAAACCCTGTGGAACCGGGTGATGGAGGGCATCAAGCAGGAGAACGCGACTCACGCGCCGCTGGATTTCGACACAGATACGCCATCGACCATCACCTCGCACGACGCGGGCTACATCGAGAAGGATCTGGAGACCATCGTCGGCCTGCAAACCGACGCGCCGCTGAAGCGCGCGATCATGCCGAATGGCGGTGTGCGCATGATCGAGGCATCCTGCAAGGCCTACGGCCGCGAGCTGGACCCCGAGGTCAAGAAAACCTTTACCGAGTACCGCAAGACGCACAACCAGGGCGTTTTCGATGTCTATACGCCGGATATCCTGAAGTGCCGCAAGGCCGGCATCCTGACCGGCCTGCCGGACGCCTACGGGCGCGGACGCATCATCGCCGATTTCCGCCGCGTCGCGTTATATGGCGTCGACTACCTGATGCAAGACAAGGTCGCCCAGTTCCATTCGCTGCAAGACGAGGTGGAGAATGGCGACGATCTGCGCGGCATCATCCAGTTGCGCGAGGAGATCACCGAGCAGCATCGCGCACTCGGCCAGATGAAGGAGATGGCGGCGACTTACGGCCATGACATCTCCGGCCCGGCGGTGACCGCGCAACAGGCCATCCAGTGGACCTACTTCGCCTATCTCGCGGCGGTGAAATCACAGAACGGCGCGGCGATGTCACTGGGCCGCACCGCGACCTTCCTCGACATCTATATCGAGCGCGACCTGAAGGCCGGTCGCATCACTGAACGACAGGCGCAGGAGATGATCGATCATTTCGTCATGAAGCTGCGCATGGTGCGTTTTCTGCGCACGCCGGAGTACGACGAACTGTTCTCCGGCGACCCGATCTGGGCGACCGAATCCATCGGCGGCATGGGCAAGGACGGCCGCACGCTGGTGACACGCACCAGCTTCCGCGTTCTGAACACCATGTACACCATGGGACCGTCGCCGGAGCCGAACATCACCGTGCTGTGGTCGGAACAGTTGCCGAGCGGCTTCAAGCATTTCTGCTCGAAGGTCTCCATCGACACCTCGTCGATCCAGTACGAGAACGACGACCTGATGCGCCCGGACCTGGATTCCGACGACTACGCCATCGCCTGCTGCGTGTCGCCGATGGTGGTCGGCAAGCAGATGCAGTTCTTCGGCGCGCGGGTGAACATGGGCAAGACCCTGCTGTATGCGATCAACGGCGGCGTCGACGAGAAACTGAAGATGCAGGTCGGCCCGAAGGAAGCGCCGATCGGCGACGAGGTACTGGATTACGATAGCGTGTTCGCGCGCCTCGACGAGATGATGGACTGGGTATCGAAACAGTACGTCACCGCGCTGAACATGATCCATTACATGCATGACAAGTACAGCTACGAGGCCGCGCAGATGGCGCTGCACGACCGCGACGTGAAACGCACCATGGCCTGCGGCATCGCCGGGCTGTCGGTGGTCGCCGACTCGCTGTCCGCGATCAAGTACGCCAAGGTCCGGCCGATTCGCGACGAGAACGGTATCGCGGTCGATTTCGAGATCGAGGGCGACTACCCGAAATACGGCAACAACGACCCGCGCGTCGATGACATCGCCTGCGATCTGGTCGAGCGTTTCATGGGCAAACTGCGCAAGCTGAAGTTCTATCGCGACGCCACGCCCACCCAGTCGGTACTGACGATCACCTCGAACGTGGTGTACGGCAAGAAGACCGGCAATACCCCCGACGGTCGCCGCGCCGGCGAGCCATTCGCGCCGGGCGCGAACCCGATGCATGGCCGCGACGACAAGGGCGCGGTGGCCTCGTTGACCTCGGTCGGCAAGCTGCCCTATGCGCACGCCAAGGACGGCATCTCCTACACCTTCTCGATCGTGCCGAACACGCTCGGCAAGCAGGAGACCACCCGCCGCGCGAACCTCGCCGGCCTGATCGACGGCTACTTCCACAACGAGCCAGGCATCGAGGGCGGTCAGCACCTGAACGTCAACGTGATGAACCGCGACATGCTGATCGACGCGATGGAAAACCCGGAGAACTACCCGCAGTTGACCATTCGCGTGTCCGGCTACGCGGTGCGCTTCAACTCGCTGACGCGCGATCAGCACCGGGATGTCATCGCGCGCACCTTCACTCAGTCGTTGTAAGGCCCTGGGAGCCTGTCGGGTTATGGGGGATCGTAGCGAGGAGGTGGGAGAGCGAGGCCAAATGTTCCCGGTTTTGAGGCGCATAGTGGGCCTATGTAACGAAAAAACGGGGATATTTGGACCGCTCTCCCAGCTTCGCAGTAGATTCATCCATAATTCGACAGGCTCCTACGCACCCTCTCCCGATGGGAGAGGGTCGGGGCGAGGGAATCAACATGTCCGCATCAACGCAGCCCGCCGCAACCGCCTTTCCCGCCGGATTCGGAAACCCCGGGCCGGCCACGGGCCGCATCCACTCCTTCGAATCCTGTGGCGCGGTCGACGGCCCGGGAATCCGCTTCATCGTCTTCACCCAGGGCTGCCTGCTGCGCTGTCA
>JALULB010000190.1:0-2398 GCA_027041035.1 Sedimenticola sp.
CGTGCGCCCATGCCGCCCGGCAGGGTCGGCGTCTTTCCCGCCCGCACCATTTTCATCCATTTCCCGGTGTCCGCCGGATCCTGTTTCGCCAACTGTTCCTCCAGGCCGCTGGCGAGCAGGAAATTGGCTTGGCTGGTATAGCCCGCGATGCGCATCCCGGCGGCCAGCGCGGCGCGCGCAAGGGCGGTGAAGTCGACATGCGCGGTGATGTCCTGAATCCCAGGATGGCGGAATGGATCGGCATGCGCCCGGTGGCGGAAATAGCACATCAGCGTGCCCCGGTCGCGCTCGGGCAGGTAGTATTCGTCCCGAGGGTAGCCGTAGTCGACGAGCAGCGCCAGGCGGCGTCCGGGCAGGCGGCCGATGGCGTCGATCCAGGCGGCCGCGCGCGGGGCGACCTCGGAGATGTAGGGGGTGGGCAGCTTGGCGAGCGGCACGTTTTCGTCGATGAACGCTGCTAGTCCGGGTGTCTGGATGGGCTTCCAGATGCTTTGCAGTGCGCCATCCCCGGCGCCGACGAACATCTCCATCGGGTCACTTCCGTCATGCAGGAAGCGGCTGACCGGCATGGCATCGAGCACCTCGTTGGCGATGACGACGCCGTCGTGGCGTTCGGGCAGTCGTTCCAGCCAGTCGATGCGTTTCAGGTATTTGGGCGCGAGTTCGCGCAGTTTCCGTTGTTGACGCGCGCGCAGGTCCGCCGACAGCTCCACGATGAGGTAGCGCGCCGGCAGGCTGTCCAGCTCGTCCAGGGCGGTCAGCAGGTCGACCGCCAGTTGGCCGGATCCCGCGCCGAATTCGATCACATCGTCGCCCGGCCGGAGTACCTGCACGCATTGCCGCGCGAGGCAGCCGGCGAACAGCGGTGAGCATTCCGGGGCGGTGGTGAAGTCGCCTTCGGCGCCGAATTTTCCCGCGCCACCGGTGTAATAGCCGATGCCGGGGGCGTACAGGGCCAACTCCATGTAGCGGTCGAACGGCATCGGGCCATGCAGGCCTATCTCTTCCCGTATCCGTTGGTGGACGGCCTCGCTGTGTTGGCGAAGCGCCTCGGGGAGTGGTTCTTCGGCGGATGGTGTCAAACCCGACAGGCTCCCAAGGAACCTGTCGGATTATGGATGAATCTACTGCGAAGATGGGAGAGCGGTCCAAATATCCCCGTTTTTTCGTTACATAGATCCACTATGCGCCTCAAAACCGGGAACATTTGGCCTCGCTCTCCCACCTCCTCGCTACGATTCCCCATAACCCGACAGGCTCCTAGCGTTTGTGCTGCCGCTTGTAGCGGGAGAATGACATCTTTCTGTACGCCTTGGAGACGACGTACTTGCCGAGCAGCATGAACTCGCGGGCGTCTCGGGTGGCGCCGGTATAGCGGCTGACCAGCTTGCCGTTCAGGTCGAAGAAGCCGAATACCGGCGTGGCGCGCACACGGTACTGGCGGAAGGCGAAATCCTTTTGCGTGACCTCGCGGCCCTGGAAGTCGACCATGTCCACGTCGCCCTCGATGTCGAGCGGAAAGATCAGGAAATGGCGGTGGAAATAGTCCTGCACTTCCGGACGGTTCAGCACGCTGGTCTTCATGCGGTGACAGAACGGACACTCATCCATCTCGAACATGATCAGGATGCCCTGCTTGCCCTGTTCGCGGGCGTTTTCCAACTCCTCGCTGAAGTCTCCCAGTGTCTGATCGAAGAAGTGTTCCCCGGCGTCGCGTGGCGCCGCGCCGTTGACGTCGACGACATACAGCAGCAGGAACAGCAGGGAAATGACGAAGCGCATCGCTGGTCTAATCCGCCTTGGCGGTGGCGTTGTCCACCGCTTTGTCGTCGCCATGGGTATCGATGAAATGCTCCAGCGCCTCGCGGGTGACGCCGCCGACCTGCTTGGCGACGATCTCGCCCTTCGGGTCGACCAGGTAGGTGGTTGGCAACCCAGGCACCGAGCCGAGCGGCGGGCGCGCCTCCGGCGAGGCCTTCAGGATGGGATAGGACATGAACTGCTGTTCGACAAAGGTTTTCAATCGGTCGTTCTTGATGCGCTCCAGGGCGATACCCAGCACCACGGCGTCGCTGTCCTTGTGGTTGGAGTAGAAGACCTCCAGTTCCGGTATTTCTTCCAGACAGGGCGGGCACCAGGTGGCCCAGTAGTTCACGACCACCCATTTGCCCCGATAGTCGGAGAGCTTGTAGGTTTTGCCATCCAGGCCCTTGAGGCTGAAATCGACCGGCTCCGCGAGTAGCAGTGTCGGGATGAACATGAATAACAGCAACAGAGACCTTGATCGTTTCATAGCCTGGATACCTGATTGGGAAGAGGTGCGAGTCGCCCGGAGTTGTAACTACTCAGCGAGTCGTTCAAAACATGGGTAACTGCTCAGATCGCCGCTGAAATGCGT
>JALULB010000190.1:2408-3305 GCA_027041035.1 Sedimenticola sp.
GGATGTAACTTATTAGAGCAATGCAGGAGCAATTGCCGGGTTACAAGTGTAAATGACCATTTTTGAACGCAGAGCTGGCGCATTTCAGCGGTTAGCTGAGTAGTTACCCGGAGTTTACCCGATAGCTTGCATTATGAGTATCTCCTCGATCGATAAGTTCAGCCGGGGCTGCCTTGTTGTTAGGAACATAAAGCCTGTTCTGGCTTGGGTGTGTTTTGTCCGCGATATCTTGAGTATCATAGGGCGGGCATTCAGGTTTGGCCGGTACGCATGTCTGGTGGCAGTTTGCCGCTTGCGCCGCTCACCCCGGAATCACCGCGTGCATGCTGGAACCCAAGGTTCGAGTGGCGTCAATAACTCAGCATAAAGCATGGATATGAGGTGTTTTGCCTCAAAGGAAAGCAGAGACTTGGTCGGGAAGCAGACAATTCATCTTGTGGTTCCAGCCCCGGAGGATGGCGAGGATCCGCGCACCTTGCTGGATACCGAGGTGCTGCGGGAACGTGTCGAGCATCTGGCGCTCGCGGTGCCGAAGCTGGCGGCCGAACAGATGCTCGAGGGCCTGTCTCGACTGAACCGCCATCCGGTCGATTCGTCCCATCATGAGGAGCTGGCGGATCTCTATTGGCAGGCTTTTCAACAGCTGCGCCACCATTGTTGCAATACCCCGGCGGGGAGTTTTCAACTTTCCGCGAAAGCCTTGCAGTTCCAGAAGATCATGCGCCAGTTGGCGATCGAGCTGGGCTACGCCTACAAGCACGTGATCACCCGACGCTGGCGGAACAAAAGCGTGCTGGGTCGCGGGCAGATCGGCCAGTCGGCCCTGCTGCGGGCTTTGGAGGCGCTATCGTTCCAGTTGTTGTTTCTCTATGACCAGCACGAGAAGGATGTCCTGCA
>JALULB010000191.1 GCA_027041035.1 Sedimenticola sp.
CTTCTTCGCCAGCAGCATGTCCATGATGCGGTCGGTGGAGTCGTCCTCCTCCAGCGTCAGTTGCACCAGCCGGCGGGTATCCGGATTGATCGTGGTTTCACGCAGTTGCGACGGGTTCATCTCGCCCAATCCCTTGAAACGCTGGACATTCACCTTGCCCTTGATCTTCTCCGCCTCGATGCGATCGAGTATGCCTTGCTTCTCGTTGTCGTCGAGCGCGTAGAACACCTGCTTGCCGACATCGATCCGGTACAACGGGGGCATCGCGACATACACGTGCCCGGCCCTGACCAGCGGCCGGAAGTGGCGGACGAACAAGGCGCACAGCAGGGTGGCGATGTGCGCGCCATCGGAATCCGCGTCGGCAAGGATACAGATCTTGCCGAAACGCAGCCGTGACAGGTCGCTGGCACCGGGGTCGACGCCGATCGCCACCGAGATGTCATGCACCTCCCGCGAGGCGAGCACGTCCAGCGCATCGACCTCCCAGGTATTCAGAATCTTGCCGCGCAACGGCATGATCGCCTGGAACTCGCGGTCGCGCGCCTGTTTCGCCGAACCGCCGGCGGAATCGCCCTCTACCAGGAACAGCTCGGTGCGTTCCGGATCGACCGCGGTGCAATCGGCCAACTTGCCCGGCAGGGCCGGACCGTGCGTGACCTTCTTGCGCGCCACCTTGCGCCCCGCGCGGGCGCGCGTCTGCGCGGCGTTGATCGCCAGTTCCGCGAGCTGTTCGCCGACATCGGTGTGCTGGTTCAGCCACAGGCTGAAGGCATCCTTGACGACACCGGAGACGAAGGCGGCGCATTCGCGCGACGACAGGCGTTCCTTGGTCTGACCGGAGAACTGCGGATCGGCCAGCTTCACCGACAATACGTAGCTGATCTGTCCCCAGACATCGTCCGGCGTCAGCTTGACGCCGCGCGGCAGCAGATTGCGGAACTCGCAGAACTCGCGTATCGCCTCGGTCAGGCCGGTGCGCAGACCGTTGACATGCGTGCCGCCCAGCGCGGTCGGGATCAGATTCACATAGCTCTCGGTGACCGCCTCGCCGCCCTCCGGCAACCAGGTCAGCGCCCAGTCGGCAGCCTCGCTGCCGCCGGCGAAGCTGCCGGTGAACGGCGGATTCGGCACCGTTGGCGTGTCCCCGAGCGCATCCACCAGGTAGTCGCGCAGGCCGTCCTCGTAATACCAGCCGTGCGTATCGCCGCTGGCCTCGTCGTGGAAGTTGACCTTCAGTCCCGGACACAGCACTGCCTTCGCGCGCAACACGTGCAACAACTGGCGCAGCGAGAACTTCGGCGTATCGAAGTATTTCGGGTTCGGCCAGAAACGCAAGCGGGTGCCGGTATTCTGCTTGCCGACCTTGCCGATCACCTTCAGATCGGAGACCTTCTCGCCATCGGCGAACGCCATGTTGTATTCCTTGCCGCCGCGCTTCACCCAGATCTCCAGGTGCTTCGACAAGGCGTTCACCACGGATACCCCGACGCCGTGCAGGCCACCGGAGAACTGGTAGTTCTTGTTCGAGAACTTGCCGCCGGCGTGCAGCGTGCTCATGATCACCTCGACGCCGGGTTTCTTCTTCTCGGGATGCAGATCGACCGGCATGCCGCGCCCGTCGTCGGCCGCCTCCAGCGAGCCGTCCTTGTACAGGGTGACATCGATACGCGTGGCGTGGCCCGCGACGGCCTCGTCGACGCTGTTGTCTATGACCTCCTGGGCGAGGTGGTTCGGGCGCGTGGTATCGGTGTACATGCCGGGGCGCTTGCGCACCGGCTCCAGGCCGCTGAGTACCTCGATGGCCGAGGCGTCGTAGGAGCTGTCAGCCATCGATCAATCCAGCAACTCGGCGTAGGGGTCGATATCCTGCTTCTTCCGACCAGCGGCCAGCGCGCGAATCTCGTTGATCGGGCGCGGCGTCACGCCCTGGCACAGATAGCGTTCCTTCAGTTCCGCGCGATAGTTGCGCCGCCCGCCGTTGCGCAGCGGTTTCCAGCGCGGCTTCGCATACGGGCGCAGGCCCTTGCCATCCGGCATGGCATAGCCGTACAGCTTGTATTCGCCGGTGTTGCACTTCATCCCCTCGTAACTGAAGTTCAGCGTGCCGCGACGCGATTTCAACGCCAGCCAGTAGCGGATCAGGTCATCGTATTTGCCCCGGGTCAGGCTGGCGGTGTCCAGCAGCACAGTAAAACCACGTGGCGCCGACTCGATATCCAACGCGGTCAGGGCATGCAGGTTCGGCGCCGCCGGCTTGACGATGGACTCCTCGGCCCAGGGCACATCCTGGCTGCTGTCGTAGCTGAAGTCTTCGTCGTTCTCGTCGATGCCGCGGAACTTCTCATAGGGGTCGGGATCGCGCGCCAACGAAGCACAGGTGAAAAGCACAAGGCCAACGGCCAACAGAACAGGTCGTAAAACAGTCAACATGGTGATTCCTCGAGAAGCGGGAAACAAGACAGGAGGCAACAGCGGAGCAGCCCGAACGTGAGCGGCTAACGCCAAGCTAACTGGCCCCAGTGCCGCCACACCATAAGCTCGAATTACACGAAATAATCGCAGCGGCACTGGGGTCCGAGTTTAGCGTCTTGTTAGCTCTTTTGGCGGAATAGCTTGGCTACTGTGTTGTATTTATCGATTAATTCTCGAAGCAGTTGCTCCGTATCGATAGAGTCTTCTGTATCATCTAAAAATCGTTGAAAGAACTCTCTGACGGAAGGTTCAATCTTTTCTCCTTGCTCATCAAGCAACGCATCGAGAGTGCCTTTTGGAAATGTAACTAGCTGCTTTTCAGTGTCAGCGATAGCTGCTGCTTTCTTTTTGTCTTTTGCCTTACCAAAAGCAGAAAATATTTTCTCAAGATGTTGTGCGCCTGACCAGTCTTGCAGTGTGCTAATTCTTGTTTGTGGTGCTGGTTCATCGGGGGTATAAACTACTACGTTAGTGATATTTTCACCGAGTACCCGTTTTTTCCACTGCTTGAATGTCTCTCCTTTTATTACTTCTGGAAGATTCTTCCTAGTTGGTTCGCCTTCAAAGTCAACAATAAGAGAGTGGGACTTTAGGATTCTGTAGCAGTAGTTTTCTTTAGATGCCATGTTGCCTTGTCTCGGGAGCTAACGCGCGTTATGCAGACCGACCACCGAGCATTCGGCATCGTCCTTGCCCTGCTTCGCGCCGTCGTTGCGCAGCAGTTCGAGCTGGCGCAGGTAGGCGGGACTCACGTCACCGGTGATGTATTCTCCACTGAACACCGAGGTATCGAAGCACTGGATGCAGGTCTTGCCCTT
>JALULB010000192.1 GCA_027041035.1 Sedimenticola sp.
GGTAACTGCTCAGATCACCGCTGAAATGTGTCAGATCAAGGCAAAAAATGTGAGTTTACAAGTGTAAATGACCATTTTTGAACGCAGAGCTGGCGCATTTCAGCGGTGATCTGAGTAGTTACGCCGTGGGAAGCTTCCAAAACGACGGACAACGCCGCCAAGGGCGGAAGGGTCATCATTCCGAGAATCGAACGGTGGAGGCTATATCTCGCTCCGAAAGTTCATGTAATCTCCGGATCAAGACATTGGCGTGAAGGGGTAGGGTTGTGGCAAGCGTCAGGAATCGACCCTTTCCCTTATCGCCAGAATCAATGCGTCGACATCCGCTAGTCGGGCGATCTCGTCACGGCTCATGAAGATGGACAGGCCGTCGTCACCGGCTTTCAGGATTACCGGGTAGTCGAAGGAGCCGCCGGTTTCCCGTTGCTCGAATTCGTCCTTGTGCAGGATATTCAGATCCACATCGGTTTCCTCGCGGAAGCGTTTCCAACTGGCTTTTTCGGAGAAGGTGTCGTGCGTCAGGGAACACAGATCGCACGGGTAGGTCGCCGGGCTGAGCGCCTTGTGGGCGATGTCGAACAGCGCGTTGAGTTTTCCGCTGTTGGCGTTGTAGACGAAAATGAGTTTCATGTGGCGTTCCGAAGGGGAAATACGCGTCGATTGCGCGAATAATTGATCTGGATAAACCCTACGGCAAGAGTAGTTGACTGAAGTCAAGGTGTCAGGCCTTCGCTCTCGGCAGACTGTAGATTCCAATTACGCTACGTAACTTGCCGAGAGGAGGCCTGACATGGCTGCATCTTACCCGAAACTCAAGACGCTCGCCGCCGCGGTATCGCTGGTCACATTGAGTGGCATGGCCGCGCCGACATTCGCCGATAGCCACAATTCACCCGAAGCCAAGTATCAGGGCGCGGCATCCGCCGTCAGCTCTGAGGACACCAAGGACTTTCTCGACGAAGAAGGCCCCAAGATGACGAAGGAAGAATACGCCTTCGCGAAGAAAACCTTCTTCGAGCGTTGCGCCGGTTGTCACGGTGTGTTGCGCAAGGGCGCCACCGGCAAACCCTTGACGACGGATATCACGCGCAAGCGCGGCACCGAGTATCTGAAAGCCTTCATCACCTACGGTTCCGCGGCCGGCATGCCGAACTGGGGTACCTCTGGCGTGCTCTCCGACAAGGAAATCGACATCATGGCGCGCTACTTGCAGCACGAGCCGCCACAACCGCCGGAATGGGGCATGGCGGAGATGAAGGGTACCTGGAAGGTGACCGTGCCGGTCGAGAAGCGGCCGAAGAAGAAGATGAACCACTACAACCTGGACAATGTCTTCTCGGTAACCTTGCGTGACGCCGGCAAGATCATGCTGATAGACGGCGACACCAAGAAGCCGATCAATACCATCAAGACCGGTTACGCGGTACATATCTCGCGCCTGTCTTCCAGTGGCCGCTATCTGTTCGTCATCGGTCGCGACGCGCGCGTCAACCTGATCGACCTGTGGATGAAGAAGCCGGATACGGTGGCCGAGATCAAGATCGGCATGGAAGCGCGTTCGGTGGAGACCTCCAAGTACAAGGGTTACGAGGACAAGTACGCGATTGCCGGCGCCTACTGGCCGCCACAGTACGTGATCATGGATGGCAACACGCTGGAGCCGAAGAAGATCGTTTCGACGCGCGGCTATACCGTCGATACCCAGGAATACCATCCGGAACCGCGTGTCGCGGCCATTGTCGCGTCGCATGAGCATCCGGAATTCATCGTCAACGTCAAGGAAACCGGTAAGGTGCTGCTGGTCAACTATGCGGATATCGAGAATCTGACGGTGACCACCATTCCGGCGGCGCGCTACCTGCACGATGGCGGCTGGGATCGTACTCACCGTTACTTCCTGACGGCGGCCAACAAGTCGAACAAGATCGTTGTAATCGACTCCAAGGAGCAGAAGAACATCGCGATGATCGATGTCACCAAGATCCCGCATCCGGGACGTGGCGCGAACCTCAATGATCCGGTGTATGGTCCGGTATGGGTCACTAGCGCGCTGGGTAACGAGAACGTCACCGTCATCGGTACCGATCCGGTCAAGCATCCGAAGAGTGCGTGGAAGGTTGTGCGTGTGTTGAAGGGACAGGGCGGCGGTTCGTTGTTCGTCAAGTCGCATCCGAAGTCGAAGAACCTGTGGGTGGATACCCCGCTCAATCCGAGTGCCAAGATCAGCGGTTCGGTCGCGGTATTCGATGTCGATCATCTCGACAAGGGCTACAAGGTCTTGCCGATCGCCAAGTGGGCCGATCTGGGCGAGGGTCCGAAACGCGTCGTGCAGCCGGAATACAACAAGGCCGGCGACGAGGTATGGTTCTCGGTATGGAACGGCAAGGAGCAGAAATCAGCCATCGTTATCGTCGATGACAAGACACGCAAGCTGAAGAAGGTGATCAAGGACAAGCGTCTGATCACCCCGACCGGCAAGTTCAACGTGTACAACACGGTTCACGATATCTACTGAGGAAGCTAGGAGGCTGTCGGGTTATGGGGGATCGTAGCGAGGAGGTGGGAGAGCGAGGCCAAATGTTCCCGGTTTTGAGGCGCATAGTGGGCCTATGCAACGAAAAAACGGGGATATTTGGATCGCTCTCCCAGCTTCGCAGTAGATTCATCCATAATCCGACAGCCTCCTAGGGGGCTGTCGTGAGACCGCCCCGATCGAATGGTGGCCTCCACCATTCAAACGTCGGATTCCAGAAGGCCGTGGGGTCTTTCCCCACGACGACGAGCAATGCGGCATCGGACAAAAGGGTGCGTGCGAGCGTTCCGAAGCTTGGCTGGCGGAGGCTATACAATGAAGCAGATCATGCAATGGCTGATACTGGCGGCGCTGGGCAACAGCGTGGCCATCGGCGCGATCATCGCGGCGCCGCCCGACGCGGCGCGTCGGGCCGAACTGATCGATCTGCTCAAACAGGATTGCGGCGCCTGCCACGGCATGCGCCTGAAGGGTGGCCTGGGTCCGGCGCTGACGCCGGACGCCATCGGTCGACTTTCGATTGAAACCATCAGCGCGACCATATTGCATGGCAGGCCCGGTACGCCGATGCCGCCATGGCAACCCTTTATGAGCCAGGACGAGGCCGTTTGGCTCGCTGGCCAATTGAAAGCGGGAGTGGACTGAATGCGTGCTTCGATGAAGAGCTTGTTCTTGATTGCCTGGCTGCTGGTGATGTCGTCGCCGGCGGTCGCTGAATGCCAGTTGCGCGGCACGGGCGATCTCGCTCTGGTGATCGAGCGCGCTACCGGCAGCGCGCAGGTGATCGATACAACCCACAGGCACTCGCTGTTCCATGTCGATGGACTCGGCGATCTGTCGCATGCCTCGGTCGTGTATTCGCGCGACGAGCGATACGCCTACGTTTTCGGCCGCGATGGCGGTCTGTCGAAGATCGACATGCTGTGCGGTACCTTGGTGAAGCGTATCGTGCAGGGCGGTAACAGCATCGGTGGGGCGATCTCGCAGGATGGCCGCTTCATCGCGGTTTCCAACTATGTGCCCGGCGGCGTCAAGGTGTTCTCCGCCGACGATCTGTCGCTGGTGCTGGATCTGCCGGCGACGGCGGTGGACAATCCGAAGACCCCGGACAAGAAGTACTCGAAGACCGTCGGTCTGGTGGATGCGCCGGGCGAACGCTTCGTCTTCAGCCTGTACGACACGGGCGAGATCTGGTTGCTGGACATGCTGGACCCGGCCAAACCCAAGGTGACGAAATTCACCGACGTCGGCCGTCAGCCCTATGACGGCCTGATCACCCCGGATGGCCGCTATTACATCGCCGGATTGTTCGGCGAGGACGGTCTGGCGATGCTCGACCTGTGGCATCCGGAGAAAGGCGTCACGCGCATCATGGATCACTATGGTCGCGGCGAACGCAAACTGCCGGTGTACAAGATGCCGCACCTGGAAGGCTGGGCGATGGCCGGCGATACCGCGTTTCTGCCGGCGGTCGGTCACCACGAGGTGCTGGTCGCCGATCGTAACGGCTGGAAGGAGAAGGCGCGCATCGCGGTGCATGGCCAGCCGGTGTTCGTCATGGCGCAGCCGGATGGACGACGCATCTGGGTCAACTTTGCCTTTCCCGACAACGACACGGTACAGGTCATCGATACCGAATCACTGAAGATCATCAAGACGATGAAGCTTGGCAAGGGCGTGCTGCACATGGAGTTCGCGCCGCGTGGCGAGGCGGTCTGGGTATCGGTGCGCGATCGAAACCATATCCTGATGTTCGACACCCGCACGCTGAAGCAGCTCGCCGAGCTGCCGGCGACCAAGCCCAGCGGCATCTTCCTGACCGCGCGAGCGCACAAGACAGGGCTGTGACATGATGGACATGGAGCAACGCCTGCTGAACGACTACCAACGCGATTTTCCCTTGTCGCCCGAGCCGTTCGCGAAGCTGGCCGGTGAGCTGGGATGCACGAGTCGGGAGGTGCTGGCCAGGCTGGCCGGGCTGATCGCTGAAGGCAAGGTCAGTCGTGTCGGACCGGTGTTTCAGCCGAACCGCATCGGTGCCAGTACCCTGGCCGCGATGGCGGTGCCAGAGGATGAACTGGAAGCGGTCGCCGCGATCGTCAGCGAGCATGCCGAGGTCAATCACAACTACGAACGCGAACATCGGCTGAACCTGTGGTTCGTCGCCACCGCGCGGGACCAGGCGCATCTGCGCGAGGTGTTGCAGGCCATCGAACGCCGCAGCGGGCATGCGGTGCTGCCGTTGCCGCTGGTGAAGGCCTACCATATCGACCTGGGTTTTCAGGTGCATGGCGGGCCGGCGCGTTCCTATCGGCGCAAGCTGCCGCCCAGCCGGCCCGTGGAGCGGGTGGCGATGGACAGTACTCCCGATACGGACCTGATCGCCGCGATCCAGCTGGGCCTGCCGCTGGTCGAGCGTCCGTTCCGCGCCATCGGCGAGCGTATCGGCCTGGACGAGCAGACGGTGATCGAGCGTATCGCGGCGATGCAGCGCGCCGCCATCATCAAGCGTCTTGGCGTCATCGTGCGGCATCGCAAGCTGGGCTACCGGGCGAACGCGATGCTGGTATGGGACATCCCCGACGAACGCGTCGACGAGATCGGCCGTACCCTGGCGACGGTCGATTGCGTGACCCTGTGCTATCAGCGGCCACGCCACCTGCCGGACTGGCCGTATAACCTGTTTTGCATGATTCACGGCAAGAATCGGCAAGAGGTGTTATCGTGCATCGATGAACTGATCGACGAGCTGGCGCTGAACGGCATCGCCCACGATGTGCTGTTCTCGCGCCGCTGTTTCAAGCAACGCGGGGCGGTGTATCGCCCGGAAAGGGCGGTATGAGCGCGACACGACTGGACAACATCGACCGGGCCATCGTCAATCGCCTGCAGCAGGGTCTGCCGGTGTGCGATGAACCCTACCAGGCGGTGGCCGATGAGCTGGGCATCAGCGAGAAGAAGCTGCTGAAACGGATCCAGCAGCTGTTGGACGATCGCCTGCTGACGCGTTTCGGGCCGCTGTTCGACGCCGAACGCCTGGGCGGTGCGTTGAGCCTGTGCGCGATGAAGATACCGCTCGACCGGTTCGACAAGGTCAGCGAACAGGTCAACGCCTTCGACCAGGTAGCGCATAACTACGAGCGCGAGCACCTGCTGAACATGTGGTTCGTGCTCGCCACCGCTTCCGCCGAGGAGAAGAATGAGGTGGTGCGGGAGATCGAATCGGTCACCGGCCATCGCGTCTTCGACATGCCGAAGGAGCGGGAATACTATGTCGGTCTGCATCTCCCGGTCTGAGGTGGACGCGGAGAAAGAGACGGACTCGGCGGAACTCGATCGGCGTATCGTGTTCGCCACCCAGGCGGGCCTGCCGCTGGTGTCGCGGCCCTATGACGAACTCGCCGATCGGCTGGGCGTGTCGTCCGAACGGTTGCAACAGCGTCTGCGCGCGATGCTGGCCGATGGCCGCATGCGGCGCATCGCCGCCGTGCCGAATCATTACCGGCTGGGCTATGTGGCCAACGGCATGTCGGTATGGGATGTCGACGATCGGTGCGTCGATGCACTCGGCGAGCGCGTCGGCGCGCTGGATTTCGTCAGCCATTGTTACCGCCGCCCGCGGCATCCGCCGGATTGGCCGTACAACCTCTTCGCCATGGTGCATGCGCATGATCGCGACGAGGCGCGGGACAAGGTCGAGCGCATCGCGGCGCTACTGGGCGATGCCTGCCGCGCTCACGAAGTGCTGTTCAGCAAGCGAATCCTGAAGAAAACCGGTATGCGCCTGCGGCCGGACTGACAGTTCACACCCACGGAGTCCGAGTCATGTTCAGAATCAGCCAGTTCATGCAGGAACTGATAAGCCCCACTCCAGCCGGTCCGCGCCGTAACCCGCCCGGTCCGGTGGTGATCTGGAACCTGGTGCGGCGCTGCAATCTGACCTGCAAGCACTGCTACTCGATCTCCGCCGACGTGGATTTCCCCGGTGAGCTGGATAGCGAACAAGTGTACGCCGTGATGGACGACCTGAAGGCCTTTCACGTGCCGGTACTGATCCTCTCTGGCGGCGAGCCGCTGCTGCGCCCGGACATCTTCGACATCTCGCGGCGCGCCAAAGCGATGGGCTTCTATACCGCGCTGTCGACCAATGGCACCCTGATCACCGAGGCGAATATCGATCGCATCGCCGCGATCGGTTATGACTACCTCGGCATCAGCATCGATGGCCTGCGCGACACCCACGACAAGGTAAGGCGCCTAAATGGCGCCTTCGAGGCCTCGATGAACGCGATCCGCCTGTGTCGTGATGCCGGCATCAAGGTCGGCCTGCGTTTCACCATCACCCAGGACAACGCCGCCGAATTGCCCGCGCTGCTCGACCTGATGGAACGCGAGGACATCGACAAGTTCTATCTGTCGCACCTGAACTACGCCGGACGTGGCAACCGCAACCGCGCCACCGATCTGCATCATCGCATGACCCGCGAGGCGATGGATCTGTTGTTCGACACCTGCTGGAACGACGCGCGGGCCGGTCGCCATCGCGAGTTCGTCAGCGGCAACAACGACGCCGACGGCGTCTATCTGCTACATTGGGTCGGGCGGCGTTTCCCGGAACGTCTGGAACACATGCGCGCCAAGCTGGTGCAGTGGGGCGGCAACGCCTCTGGCGTCAACGTCGCCAACATCGACAACCTCGGCAACGTGCATCCCGATACCATGTGGTGGAACTACAACCTCGGCAATGTACTCGAAAGGCCGTTCTCCGAGATCTGGATGGACACCAGCGATCCGCTGATGGCCGGGCTGAAGCGCTTCCCGCGCCAGATCGGCGGGCGCTGCGCGCTGTGCGCCGAGCGCGATATCTGCGGCGGCAACACCCGCACCCGCGCGTTCCAGATGAGTGGCGATCCATGGTGGGAAGATCCCGGTTGCTACCTCGACGACGAAGAACTCGGCATCGACAGCGAGCGCCTCGCTGGCATGGCACCCGAGCCGCTGGCGCTGAACACCCGCGTGGTGCGCTACGCCAGCTGAAGCCGGCCGGTGTGCCGGAACCGAACCCAGCCGGGCTGGCGGTTGGTGAAATGCCGGGATTCGCACACTGCAACCCGGATATATTCCGGTTGCCCGAACAGCAGCAGTTCCCTGGCAAGCGAAGGCGGCCTTTCCCATCCCAGCCTACGGGTGATGCGGTCCGTGGGTCGGACTTCAGTCCGACAAAAGCTCGGCTTCAGACGTAGGGCAAAGCGCGGCGCGCCCAAAAAGGGTGCCGAACCCCCGCGCAAAACCCGCATCGAACCAAAACAACCAACTCAGAGGTCAACCGCATGCGCTTCACGGCCCATTGGCTCTTCCTGCTCCTGTCGCTTCCACTCGTCTCGCTGGCGAAGCCGGACGCCCGGCCTCTCTATGCTACCCATTGCGCTGTCTGCCACGGTCCGGAACGGCTTGGCCTGACCGCCCCGGCGCTGCTGCCCGAGAACCTCAAGCGCCTCGGCCGCAAGCGCGCGCCGAAGGTCATCGCCGAGGGCCGCCCGGCGACCCAGATGCAGGGCTTCGCCGGCAAGCTGGACAAGGCGCAGATCGCCGCGCTGGTCGACTACATCTTCACGCCGCCGAAGGTTCGCCCGGAGTGGAGCGCGGACCGGATCCATGCATCCCATGTGGTCTATTTTCCGGAGCTGGTGCATGGCGATGCAAAGAGCGCGAAGCCGGTCTACGATGCCGATCCGCTGAACTTGTTTCTGGTCGTCGAGGCCGGGGATCACCACGTCAGCGTGCTCGACGGCGACCGCCTCGAACCCATCCATCGATTCAAGTCGCGCTTCGCGTTGCATGGCGGGCCGAAATACACCTCCGACGGTCGCTTCGTCTACTTCGCTTCGCGCGATGGCTGGATCAGTAAGTTCGACATGTACAAGCTGAAGACCGTCGCCGAGATCCGCGCCGGTATCAACACGCGCAACATCGCGGTATCGGCCGACGATCGCTATGTGCTGGTCGGCAACTACCTGCCGCATACCCTGGTGCTGCTGCGCGCCGATGACCTGAGCCTGATCAAGGTGATCCCGGTACGCGACGACTTCGGCAACAGTTCGCGGGTCAGCGCGGTGTATGTCGCGCCGCCGCGAGAGAGCTTCATCATTGCGTTGAAAGATTTTCCCGAGATCTGGGAGATGTTCTATTCGGACCATCCACCGAGGGTGTTCAACGGCGCGGTGCATGATTTTCACATGGCCGAGGGGCTGGCCGAGAAGGGACCGTTTCCGATCAAGCGTATCGGCACGGACGATATCCTCGACGACTTCTTCTTCGATCAGAGTTACACCAACCTGATCGGCACCGCGCGCAACGACAAGAAGGGTCAGGTGTTCAATCTGATCGTGCGCCGCAAGATCGCCGATCTGGATCTCACCGGCATGCCGCACCTCGGCTCCGGCATCACCTGGAAACGCAACGGCCACACCGTGATGGCGACACCCAACATCAAGGAGTCCTATGTAACCGTGATCGACATGGATACCTGGAAGACGATCAAGCGGATCAAGACACTCGGCCCCGGTTTCTTCATGCGCAGCCACGAGAACAGCCCGTATGCCTGGGTCGATGTGTTCTTCGGCCCGAACCGCGATGTCATGCACGTGATCGACAAGCAGACGCTGGAGATCGTCAAGACCCTGCGTCCCGCGCCGGGTAAGACCGCCGCGCATGTCGAGTTCACCCGTGATGGGCGGTATGCGCTGGTAAGCATATGGGACATGGATGGCGCGATCGTGGTCTACGACGCGAAGACGCTGAAGGAGATCAAGCGCATCCCGATGAAGAAACCGGTCGGCAAATACAATGTCTACAACAAGATTCATCGCTCCGAGGGCACCAGCCATTGAGCCAAGTGGCGTATCTGGCCACCGGCCAGACCAGTTGCCATGACGCCGCCGGGCGCGAGATCCCTTGTGCCGGCAGCGGACAGGACGGTGAGACCCAACGAGGCCGGCCATGGCCGGAACCGCGTTTCGAGGTGAACGGAGAGCTGGTGCGTGACCTCGCTACCGACTTGGTCTGGCCGCGCGATGCCTCGCCGGCCGGCTTTCCGTTGACCTGGGCCGAGGCGCTGAAATTCGTCGCCGACCGGAACCGTCGCGCGTGGCTCGGCCATACCGACTGGCGCCTGCCGAACCGCCGCGAGTTACGCGGCCTGATGAGCTACCAGACCCGTCGTCCGGCGCTGCCCGCCGGGCATCCCTTCGTCAACGTCTTCTCGGCTTGGTACTGGAGCGGCACCACTGCCGTGCTTGCGCCTTCCCATGCCTGGTACGTGCACATGGAGGGCGCGCGCATGTTCTATGGCGGCAAGGATCAGTCGTACATGGTGTGGCCGGTGCGCGGCGTCGGCAACGGCGTGCTCGCCGCGACCGGTCAGCGCGACTGCTTCGATGCTGAAGGGTTGCGCATCGAGTGCCGTGGCAGCGGTCAGGACGGCCAACTGCGCGCTGGTCGTGCATGGCCCGAGCCACGCTTCGAGCTTCGGCCAGAAGGCGTGCTCGATCGCCTGAGCGGATTGCTGTGGCGGTGCAACGCTGACCTGACCGGCGCGCCAGTAGCCTGGCCGAAAGTCCTCGCGGCAGTGCGCGAACTCGCCGCGCGCGAACCCGCGATCGACTGGCGTCTGCCGAACATCAACGAGCTGGGTAACTACTCAGCGAGTAA
>JALULB010000193.1 GCA_027041035.1 Sedimenticola sp.
CGCTGAAATGCGTCAGATCAAGGCAAAAAATGTGATCGTTACAGGGATGTAACTTATTAGAGCAATGCAGGAGCAATTGCCGGTTTACACGTGTAAATGACCATTTTTGAACGCAGAGCTGGCGCATTTCAGCGGTTAGCTGAGTAGTTACGATAGCTCAAACACGATAGCCGTCCGCCTCGATCAGCGGCAGCAACTTGTCGATCAGCTCACTATCGAGGCACGGCAGATAAGGCTTGTAGCGATAGATCGCACGGGTATGGACCGGCCGGGTGACCTGCTCATAGCTCGCGGTCCGCGCTTTCCTGCCCGAGCGATGAAAATCCAGGATCCCCGCATCCCATTCCAGCCCCAGCCAGTCCAAGGCCTTCCGCGGCACGGTCTCGGGTTCCCGCGCCAGATCCTCGTATCTCACGCGAAGCACGAAATCGGCATTCCCGGTATCATCGGCCAGCCGGTTTGCCTTGATCAGCAGATCCGCGATATCCAGCAGACGATACGACCAATCCGTGGCTTCCATATACACATGGAAATAGTTCGACAGCACGATATCCAGCGGGTGCCGCGTCATGCGTATCACGCGCGCTTCCGGCAACGCCTGCCGGATAACGGCATAACGCATCAGATTGAATGGCAGTTTATCGATAAAATAATCGGGGTTGCTGGCATCGGTTGCCGCCGCCATCGATCGCCTGTAATGCGCGCCGATACGCCGAAGCCGAGCCAGCGCGTCGCTGCTGGCGACATCCGTCCAGACCTCGGAGCGGTCGGCGAGCTCACGCCCGCCCGCCATCGCGGCCTCCGCATCGGGGAGCCAGGTCAGCTCACCACCGGTCTCCAAGCGTGGATGAGCCGCCAACATCTGCTCCAGCAGTGTCGTGCCCGAGCGAAAAAAACCCGTGATGAACAGCGCTCGCGTGTGGATGTCGGTGGGTTCCCGCGACGAACCGTCCGCGAACCGCTGATACAGCGCACGTTGATCGTCCGTATAACGTCGCCAGCGCGCTTCGTCATAGACGACGGAGCGTTCGCTTGCCGACAGCGCTTTCGCCCGCTGGAAGGCAGCCATTGCTTCGACATGGCGGCCTTGTCTGTCCAGCAACTCCGCATGCATCTGGTGCCAGGCTGCCTGTTCCGCCCGCGGGTAGCCCTCCAAGCTGGCCTGTTCGAGATACCGCATGGCTTGCGCGGAATCATCGTCCCGAGCGGCCACCCTGGCGAGCAGGGTCAACGCGGCGGGATGCCGGGTGTCCAGCGCAAGCGCACGCCGGGCCACACTCACGGCTTCGTCCACGTCATGCTCTTGCTCCAATAACGCGGCCAGCGAGATCAGCGCGTCGGGACGCTCCGGCGCCACATCGACGGCATGCCGGAACATATCGATCGCCGCCTCGAACTCGCGCAAGCGATACAAGGTCTTGCCGAGATTGTGCAGCGACTGAAAGTCATCCACATCGTCCTGCAACGCCTGTCGATAACACGCGGCCGCCTGCGTGAAATCCCCGTCCTCGTAATAAAGATTGGCCAATAGTCGCGCGGCCTGAAGAAATCGGGGGCGCAGCACCAACGCTGTTTTCAATGCGCTGATGGCCAGTTTTGCATCACCCTGCTCCAGCAGCAGCCGGGCATAATGAAAATACGCGGCAGGGTCTTGCAGGCCCTCCTCCAGCGCGCCCGCTATCAGCGCGAGTGCCCGCTCTGGTTGAGTATTGCTGATACACAGGCCCAACAGATACCTTGACTGAACATGCCCCGGAGCCTGCTTCAGGATGGCTTTGAAACAGACCCGCGCCTGCTGATTCTCGCCGCGCTGAAGATGGGCGACCCCGCGCCCCATTAATTCACCGGGATCCGCGGAAACCGGCGAGGCGGCATCCGACCCGCAGCAACGTTTGTATTTTTTACCACTGCCACACGGGCAGGGAACATTTCTACCTGGCATGTTCATTCAGTGTTCTCGATGGCTCGGCTCCGCGCGATGGCGCCCGATGTTTTGGCTGGCGGAGACTATCTATCCGGCAACCGTAGCACACGGACATAAAAAAACGGGCGGCAAAGCCACCCGTTTTTTTTCACTGGGAAACGCCGGTTACGAGCGCCGACGCTTTCTCGCAAATCCCGCGCCACCGAGTCCGGCCAACAGCAGGGCCAGCGTGCCGGGTAGAGGTACTACTCCTTGGGTTAGGTTGATAGTGATACTGCCCGAATCCGTCAGGCTGCCATCATTGGCACGAATATTCACGATATAGGTACCAACGGCGCTACCCGTGGTATCCCAGGTAAACAACTGAGTATTCGGATCGAATGCGGGGGCAAGATTGGCGCCCGCGCCGATGAACGACAACAGATCCCAGGTCAAGCCGCCCGGCGGGTTCGGCAAGCCATCATCGGTGGCGATCATCGTATGGCTGATGTTATCTCCGACCAGGGCGTTGATAACGACATCCTGCACGCTTGGCGCATTGTTGGACAAGGCGCCAACCCCATCGAACAACCAGTCGAACTCGACGAAGCTGCCGTCACTGGCGTTGATGTGACCGCTAAAGGCGTAGTCCGCGCCAGCATTGCTTGGGTTGTCGGTGTACGCATTAGTCGAGGCTGCGTCGATATCCAGATCGCCATTCGCGGGATCAACGGTGAAACCCGGTGGTTGAGCAGGAATACCGTTCAGCGCCTGATCGTAACTCAAGGTCAAACCGGAACCGGACACCGCGCCCAGGTTGTCGTGATAGGCGGTGCCACGCAGCACCTCCTGCTGAACCGCGCTGAAATCGAACAGAATCGGCGCATTCGCGGTCTGTCCGTCCCAGACCAGTCGGGAATCCATGGTCCAGCCCACCGAGCTGCTGCCCCCAGGCCAGTTCGCGATACCCTGGACCCGGCAACAACTCCCCCAGGAGATATCGATATTGCCCGCGCCGCTGTTCATCTGGGTCGAGAAGGTCTGCCGGCGAACATCATAACGCGAGTCGGTCGTATCCAGTGTGTTAGAGAGTTCGGAGATAGCGCCATGACCACCAGTAACACTCAGGTTCACTGGGTCAGCGGCACCCTTTCGCCAGAACATGGTTGACTGAACCGTCAACAGCCCGCTGGCGCTGATACTGGGTAGTAGCACGCCCCCACGAAAATGGCTTGCATCCGCGCTTGTCGCCATCCCGCCCAGCGCGGCGGCCACCGCGATAGTGATTGTTTTCTTTAACATGACTGTTTGTCCCTGTTGATTATACTGAAAATTGCCTCTTTACAGCTGCATAATAAAAACTGCAACAACCATGCCACAAAAAAC
>JALULB010000194.1 GCA_027041035.1 Sedimenticola sp.
GCTCTATTCGCTGCCGAGTCGCGACATCATCGCCGATTCGGTCGAGGACATGGTCAACGCGCATTGCGCCGACGCGATGATCTGCATCTCGAACTGCGACAAGATCACCCCGGGGATGTTGATGGCGGCGTTGCGTCTGAACATCCCGGCGGTGTTCGTCTCCGGCGGGCCGATGGAGTCGGGCAAGACCTCGCTGCATGGCAAGGAGGTGCACCTGGATCTGGTCGACGCGATGGTCGCCGCCGCCGACGACAACGAGAGCGACGAGGACGTGGCACAGATCGAGCGTTCCGCCTGTCCGACCTGTGGCTCCTGCTCCGGCATGTTCACCGCCAACTCGATGAACTGCCTGACCGAGGCATTGGGCCTGTCATTGCCCGGTAACGGCTCGCTGCTTGCCACGCACGCCGACCGCAAGGCGCTGTTCCTGCGTGCCGGGCGGCTGATCGTCGACATTACCCGCCGCTGGTACGAACAGGACGATGCCAGCGTGCTGCCGCGCTCGGTCGCCAGCTTCGCGGCCTTCGAGAACGCGATGATGCTGGACATCGCGATGGGCGGCTCGACGAATACCGTGCTGCACCTGCTCGCCGCCGCGCACGAGGCCAGGGTCGACTTCACCATGAAGGACATCGACCGCCTGAGTCGCAAGGTGCCGAACCTGTGCAAGGTCGCGCCGGCGACACCGCTCTATCACATGGAAGACGTACACCGCGCCGGCGGCGTGATGGCCATCCTCGCCGAGCTGAAACGCGCCGGCCTGCTGCACGCGGACGTGCCCACCGTGCATGCCGACAGCATCGGCGCGGGCGTCGATCGATGGGATGTGATGGACGCGCGCAACGAAACCGCGCGGGCGTTGTATTCGGCCGGGCCGGGTGGCATCCCGACCCAGACCGCGTTCAGCCAGGACACGCGCTGGCCGAGCCTGGATATCGATCGCGAAGGCGGCTGTATCCGCGATGCCGAACACGCCTACAGCAAGGACGGCGGACTCGCCGTGTTGTACGGCAATCTCGCCGAGCACGGCTGCATCGTGAAGACCGCCGGCGTCGACGAATCCATCCTGAGCTTCGCTGGCCCGGCGCGCGTGTTCGAAAGCCAGGACGCGGCGGTCGAGGCGATACTCGCCGATCGCATCCAGGCCGGTGATGTCGTCATCATCCGTTACGAAGGTCCGAAAGGCGGCCCCGGCATGCAGGAGATGCTCTATCCGACCAGCTACCTGAAGTCCAAGGGCATGGGCAAGGTATGCGCGCTGATCACCGACGGACGCTTCTCCGGCGGCACCTCCGGGCTGTCCATCGGCCACTGCTCGCCCGAGGCGGCGGAAGGCGGCAACATCGCGCTGATCGAGGAGGGTGACCGCATCGAGATCGACATCCCGAAACGCTCGATTCGAATCGCTGTCGACGACGACGTGCTGGCCAGCCGTCGCGAAGCCATGCGGGCACTCGGCGACCAGGCATGGCAACCCGTGAATCGCGATCGTCAGGTATCCGAGGCCCTGCGTGCCTACGCCGCGCTGACCACCAGTGCCGCGCGCGGCGCGGTGCGGGATCTGTCGCAGCTCAAGCGTTGTTGAACGCAGCCGGCTCGCACGCCTCGTCGAGGCGCATGAAGCTGGCGGCCGTGCCGGACGATAGAGCGCTGTCAGAAAGCCAGACATCCGGGCGGCACGGCACAGGGCGGGTTGGTCGAAGCGCGGCGTGCACGACAATGTGCTGAACCGGTGCTCGATGTCGGTGTTTTCAGGCGGGAGCCGACGGCTTTGGGAGGCCCATCAAGGCAAACGAAAATCCACGACGCCCGCCAGCGTGTCGCGAATCTCGTCCATGCGCGGCGGATAGGCCCACGGCGGATCATCGAAACCGCCATAACAGGCCAGCCGCATCACCCCCGGCTGGCGGTCCGAACCCAGGCGGAAATAGAAATAGCGGCTGATCATCGCCGGCGAGTAATCCGCGCTCGAACTCGCCAGCCAGCGTGGCCGCCAGTCCATCACCACCTCGGTAAAGCCAGGACGCACGGCGGTGATCAGGAAATCATCCGGCGTGATGACCTGCGGCTTCTTGCTCAGCGCGCGTAGCTCGAAATCGCAGAAGACCGCGTACTCGTTACGCGCCCTGGTGACCTTGCCGTTCTGGATGAAAACCCGCGCCTGCCCCGGCCTGACCGTCAACGGCTTGAGCAGATGCACCCGCGTGCCGACCGGGAACATGCCCGGGTAATCGCCAGAATTCAGATTGGCGCAGCCCGAGACGGCGAGGATCAGCATCGGGAGCAGAATGTAAAAACAAGCACGGATCATCGGAGGCTCCAGCGGCATCGGCTTGCTTCAAGCATTGGCGATGATGCTCCGGAAGTCAATGCAAGACGGCCGGCATTGCGACCTGGCGCGGCGTCACGGGCTGGCCCGTCGGGTGGAGCTGTACTCCGATAACGTTGTACTGTAATAACCTTGGAGCTTGCGTGCGCACCCTTCGCGTCTCTGTTCGTCGTTATGGGGCATGGCTTCACGGCCTCCTCGCACCTTACCAAGAGCGCAATGACACGCACGCTAGAACGCGACGTTTGGCTGGCGGAGGCTACGCCAATTCAATAATCACCGACGACGGAGACCCACATGGCATCGGACCTCGATTTCGTCGAATTCATCCGTGATCAACTCTCCGAGGATTGCGGTGTCTCGCATCGGAAGATGTTCGGCGAATACGCGCTCTACTCGAATGGCAAGGTGGTCGCGCTGGTCTGCGACAACCGGCTCTTCGTCAAGCCGACGGCTGCCGGCAGGGCGTACATCGGCGACTGCATCGAAGCGCCGGCCTATCCAGGCGCGAAACCGTCGTTGCTGATCGAGGATGGCATAGAGGACGGCGAATGGCTGTCCGGCTTGATCCGCGTGACCGAGGCCGCACTGCCCGCGCCGAAACCCAGAACGAAACGCAAACCGGCGTAGTGGTGCAGGCAAGGTTCGGCGCGCCGGGCCCCGGTGTTGCCGGCTTGTCTGGCGTGCCGCATCTTCTTCGCCGCCGTCTATTTCCCACGATTTTCTGAAAAAACGCTGTCAACCGCCGGCGCTCCTGTGACCACCTGCCTTTTTCGTAGGGTTGTGGTGGCGCCGCCGTTTGCCGGTGTGCTCCTTTCCCGGTATGAATGCTGGTAATGTGCCATTTATCAAGGTGTTCACCACCGCTCGATCCGTGAGAAAAGGTGAATATTTGTCAAAATTGCTGGCAATAGTATAAGAAAATTAACATATTCTGATATATTTGTTGCAGCTAC
>JALULB010000195.1 GCA_027041035.1 Sedimenticola sp.
CCAGCGACACCGGCACGGCAACCTTCTGACGCTGCACGGTGGCGAAGCTGACGTTCATCACCTTGCCCTTGCGCATCGTATCGACCGCTTCTTTCGCGAGTTTCATCGTCACCCGGCAACCCACCTTGTCGCAATATTCATAAGGCGCCGGGCCGCTCTTGTTGTCGTCCACCTGAAGCAGCACGCCGGCGCGCAGGCCAACGCCCAGCGGCAGGGTCATCATCGATACCGGCTCGTTCTTCTTCTCCAGAAAACCGATGGCGACGCGCATCACCAACTGCTTGTTCTCCTTGTTGAACAGGTTCTGGTACATGAAGCAGCCGGGCTTGTCGTCTTTCTTCTCGACGCAATGCACGCTCCAGTCGCCATAGCGAGGGTCGTTGCTGGCGCTCTTGTCCGCCTTGCCGGCGGCGGGATCTTCCGCATGCGCCAGGGTGGCACCGAGCAACAGCGCCGTGGCGAGAATTCCTGCAAATCGTTTCATCATCATTTCCTTCATCAACTTAGAGTTCCATGACGGCATCCATCTCGACACCGGCATCTTTGGGTAAGGCGGCCACGCCAATCGCGGCGCGCGCGGGATAGGGTTCGTCAAAATACTCGGCCATCACCGAATTGACCACGGGAAAATCCCCGAGATCGGTCAGGAATACGTTCAATTTCACAATATCACTCAAATCGCCACCGGCGGCGCGCGCCACGGCGCGCAGGTTGTCGAATACGCGACGTATCCGCGACTCGATATCGCCATCGACCATCTCCATGGTTTCCGGCACCAGCGGAATCTGGCCCGACAGATAGACCGTGGCGCCGCAACGCACCGCCTGTGAATACGTGCCGATCGCCTGTGGCGCCTGATCGGTTTTGATCACTTCTCTACTCATTTAGCATGCTCTCTACGTTTAAAGCCAACCCGCTGGTCATTCAGCCGATGGGTCGTTTGACCCGCATCACATTCGGCAGGGATTCGAGACGCCGCATGATACGCCTTAGATGCGCCCGATCCTTGACCGTCAGGACGAAATCGATGGACGACGCGCCGCCGTCGCGAACGTCGTTGCTGACGTTCTCGATGTTGCTGTCCATCTCGGCGATCTCGGCGGCGACCACGGCCAGCACGCCACGCTGGTTACCGACTTCGACCCGCAGCGCGGCGGAGAATTCCCGCTCGATACCTTGTTCCCAATGCACGTCCAGCCATTCCTCGCCTTTCTTGCTGAACGAACCGATGTTTGGACACACCTGCTGATGCACGACCAGTCCCTTGCCGCGGTTGAATACCGCCGCGATGGTGTCTCCCGGTATCGGCCGGCAGCAACGTGCGTAATTCACCACCATGCCCTCGGCGCCATGGATCGCCAGGCCGGTCTCCGAGGCCGCCTGCTGCGCGGCATCGGGCTTGCCGGCGTGACGTTCGTCCAGCAAGCGGCTCGCAACCAGCACCGCCGGACGGTTGCCAAGGCCGACATCCTCGAACAATTGCTCGACCACCTCCAGGCGGTATTCATCGAGCAATGCCTGCATGCGTTCCGTGTCGATCTCTTCCAGCGTGGTGCCGAAAGCCGCCAGCGCCTTGCACAGCAGCCGCTTGCCCAGGTTGATCGCCTCCTGCCCCTGCAATTTCTTCAGGTAGGCGCGAATATTCGCGCGCGCCCTAGCGGTGGTGACGAACTCCAGCCAGCCGGGGTTCGGTTGCGCATCCGGCGAGGTCACGATCTCGACCGTCTGGCCGTTGTACAGACGCTGCCGCAATGGCACGATCTTGCGGTCTACACGCGCCATCACGCACTGGTTACCGACATCGGAATGGATCGCGTAGGCGAAATCCAACACCGTGGCGCGCTTCGGCAGAACGATGATCTTGCCGCGCGGCGTGAACACGTACACCTCGTCGGGATACAGGTCGACCTTCACGCTCTCCAGGAACTCGATGGAATCGCCGGCCTGTTTCTGCAGGTCGAGTACATCCTGCAACCAGTCGGCGCCCGGCGACTGCGGCGTATCGTACATGTCCGGCGTCTTGTACATCCAGTGCGCGGCGATGCCGGACTCGGACAGGCGATGCATCTCTTCGGTGCGAATCTGCACCTCGATCGGCAGGCCATGCGGGCCGAACAACACGGTATGCAGGGATTGATAGCCATTTGCCTTCGGGATGGCGATGAAATCCTTGAAGCGACCGGGAAGCGGCTTGTACAGGCTGTGCATCGCGCCGAGCACGCGATAGCAGGTGTCGACATTCTCGACGATGATGCGGAAGGCATACACATCCGCGACCTCGGACAACGGGGTGTGCTTGCGCTGCATCTTCTTGTAGATGCTGTAGATGTGTTTCTCGCGTCCGATCACCCGCCCGTCCAGGCCGTCGTGGACGAGACGTTGATGGATCGCCTTCTCGATATCGACGACCACCACGCGGCGATTGCCGCGACGTTTCGCCAGCTCGGCGGAGATGATCTGATAACGCCATGGCCAATGCGCCTGGAAGGCCAGATCCTCCAGTTCGATACGGATGCTGTTGATCCCCAGGCGATTGGCGATCGGTGCGTAGATGTCCAGGGTTTCACGCGCGATGCGGCGCGCCTTGTCCGGTCGCATCACGCCGAGCGTGCGCATGTTGTGCAGCCGGTCGGCCAGCTTGATCAGGATCACGCGCACGTCGCGCGTCATCGCCAGCAGCATCTTGCGCAGGCTGGCCGCCTGTGCCTCGGCCTTGGATTGGAAATCGATCTTGGTCAGCTTGCTGACACCGTCGACCAGTTCGGCGACATCCTCGCCGAAGCGTTCGGCCAGGGTGTTCTTCGCCGTCTCGGTATCCTCGATGACATCGTGCAGGATCGCCGCCATCAGGCATTTGTGATCCATGTGCAGACCGGCGAGGATGCGCGCCACCGCGATCGGGTGATAGATATAGGGTTCACCAGTCAGGCGTTTCTGAAACTGGTGCGCCTCGGCGGCGAACAGGTAGGCCTCGTAGACATCGCCGATCTGGTCGGGCGGCAGATAGCTTTCCAGATAAGCGGTGAAATCGCTGATCAGGTAGCGGACCTTGACGGGGAAATTGATATCGGCGACATCCATGCATGGATTCTTGTCCGCCGCCGGGGAAAGGTCAAGCGGCGCGACGAGATAGCGCCTCCGCAACCGGACCTAGGAGGCTGTCCGAGGTTTGGCTGGCGGAGGCTATGGAATCAAACCGGCGCCGAAGGAGCATCCCCCTGATCGGTTTCGCTCGGGGTAATGCCCAGGATATCCGTCTCCGCCATGCCCTTCTCCTCGAT
>JALULB010000196.1 GCA_027041035.1 Sedimenticola sp.
GTTCTCGACGACGGCCACGCGGGTCTCCGGAGGGGTTACGTTGACCAGGATCTCTTCACTCATTCTTGTTCTCTTAGCAGGATGTTGAAAACGGCCCATCCCCGAGCCTTCTCAACTCGGAAACGGAAAATGCGATCTCCCGTTTCCGCCATCTTCGATGACTCGGCGTCATGGAAGATGGCCGTGCGTCCCTGCGCGGCACACGGGTATCGAAAAATCGCGTTCTTCAACACCCTGTCAGGTGATTGTCGCCATCAGTATGCGGCCACGCGCGGGCCGGCTCAAGCGCGAATCAACGGATCGACGCCGATCGCGCGCAGCAGTTGCGCGGTCTCGAACAGCGGCAATCCCATCACGCCGGAGTAACTGCCGCTCAGCTCGCGCACGAAAACCGCCGCGCGTCCCTGAATCGCGTAGCCGCCGGCCTTGTCGCGCGGCTCGCCGGTGCGCCAATAGGCGCTGATCTCGTCGGCTTCCAGCACGCGAAAGGCCACCTGGCTGATGCTCTCGATCGCGGCAATACCGGCATCGCCGCGCAGCGCGACGGCGGAGATCACCCGATGACATCTGCCGGACAGCCGCCGCAACATGCGCGCGGCATGCGCTTCGTCGCGTGGCTTGCCGAGTATCCGCCCGTCGATCTCGACCACGGTGTCGGCGGCCAGCAACGGCCGGTCGCGGTACTGCCGGGCGGCGATCCGGGCCTTCTCCCGCGCCATGCGCCGGGCAAAGGCCAGCGCTTCCTCGTTATCCAGGGGCTGTTCATCCATATCGACCGGGACAGCGTCGAATTCGATGCCGATCTGGCGTAAAAGTTCGGCGCGACGCGGTGATTGCGAGGCCAGATAGATCTTCGCCACGACTATTCTCTATGGTAGGGATGGTTCTTCAGGATACTCCAGGCGCGGTAGAGCTGCTCGGCGACGAGGATGCGCACCAGCGGATGCGGAAAGGTCAGCGGCGACAGCGACCAGCGCCGCCGCGCCCGGGCGAGCACCGCGTCCGACAAGCCATCCGGACCGCCAACCAGCAGCGCCACGTCGCGACCGGCGTGCAGCCAGCCGTCCATCCAGCACGCCAGATCCGGCGTGGAAATCGCCTTTCCCCGCACGTCCAAAGCCACCACCTCACTGCCCGAGGGTATCGCCGCGAGGATCTTCTCGCCCTCGTCGCGCACGATGCGCGGAATATCCGGACGCTTGCCACGCCTGCCTGGTGCGATCTCGACAACCCGCAGCGCCGCCTCCGCCGGCATGCGGCGCCGGTATTCGGCGACGCCCGTCTCCACCCAGGCCGGCATGCGCCTGCCCACGGCGATCAGATGGATCTTCATCAACGGCCCGCCGCCGGATGCCCGGACTTATAGCGCATGACACCTCCAGATTAAAGGGTTTATCGGCGCTGTCGATACCATCCAGGTACACAGAACCTTGAGCGAGACACATGGCATTGACAGCATCACAGGAAATCGATCGGCCAGACGCTGCCATACTGCGCACATTCCGCGCCTTCAGTCACCTCGACGACGCGATTCTGAAGCGCGTCGCGATGCAGTCCGAGGTGCTGTCACTGCCGGCCAGGCAACAGCTGCTCGCGCTGAACTCCACCGACGACTACCAGTATTTCCTGATCGCCGGCACCCTGTTGCTGACCGCCGCCGACGGCCGCACCGTCAGGCTGGAGGCCGGCACCCCCTCGGCGCGCCAGCCGGTCGCCCAGTTGCAACCCAGGCGCTACAACGTGGTCACCCAGACGCGGGTACACTATATCCGTGTTCCGGCGGCGATACTCAGCCGCCTGCACAAGCTTCTGCAAGGCGACGCGGACAGCGACTGCATCACCCTGGAGGATGAGTCGGATTCCGATTCGGCGTTGACGAACACCGTCTCATACGAACTCTACCGCGCCATCCAGTCCGACTCACTGGTACTGCCCAGCCTGCCGGATATCGCCCAGAAGGTCGGTATCGCGGTACGCCATCCGAGCACCGACGCGAACAAGCTGGCGATGGTGATCCAGGCCGATCCGGTGATCTCGGCAAAGCTGATCAAGACCGCCAACAGCGCGATGTACGCCGGCCAAGGCCAGAGCAACACCCTGTCGGGGGCGATCGTCAAGCTCGGTCTGCACACCACCCAGGCACTGGTCGTCACCTTCGCGATTCGCGAACTCTATCGCACCCGCTCCAGCCTGCTCTCGGCGCACATGACGCGACTGATGCAGCACAGCGTCCGCGTCGCGGCGATCGCGCATGTGCTGTGCAAGTGTTGCGACGTAAAGGTCGATCCGGAGGAAGCCCTGCTGGCCGGCCTGGTGCACAACATCGGCGGCGTCGCGATACTCGACTACGTGCGGCGCTTCCCCGAGGTGCTGGAGGACACCAGCCAGCTCGCCGGCACGATGAAGGCCCTGATGGGCGAATCCTCCAGCCTGATCCTGAAGAAATGGGATTTCAGCGACGACTTCATCGACGCCGCGCTGCACGCCAGCGACTGGAACCACAGCCACGACGGCGAACCCAAGCTGGTCGATATCGTCCTGATCGCACACATGCACAGCCTGATCGGCAGCCGCGAGCTGAATGGCAAGCCGCGCATGGACGAGCTGCCGGCCTACCAGAAACTGGAGCTCGACGGCCTGACGCCACACGCCAGCCTGCGCCTGCTAGACGACGCGAAGCAGGAGATTCAGATTACCCAGACGCTGTTGATGAACGGCGGCTAGCGCTCAGTCGACCTCCGGCCGGATATGCTCGATATAACGCGGCGTCTCTTGCATGTCCAGACTGATCGCCTCGCCATCGATCGCGATCGACTTGTCGGAACCCTCGACCTTCAGGCGACAATGCACGTGGCCACGGCTCTCCAGGGGTAGCGGGATCATGTCGCGATAGGTGTAGATGTTCTCGCCGACATCACCACCGGCGCAGACCGCCGGCAAGGGTGGCGCCTCTTCCAGCAGCCGGGCGTTCTCGAATACCAGGTCGCCATTCTGACGCCAGCGCGTCTTCTCCACCGAACCGGTCATGGTCTTGATCAGATAGGCCGGCTCGAAGCGAACGCGCACGCTGTCGCCCTCCACGCTGAGCGATGCGATCCGGCTGCCGACGAGATCTATACTGGTGCTGTCCATGGTATCTCCACAAGGTTGACTAAAGTCTGTCCGGCACGCGCCGGTTCAGGTAGGAATATCCAGCTCTTTCAGCTTGCGCGTCAAGGTGTTGCGTCCCCAGCCGAGCAGCCGCGCGGCCTCTTGCTTGCGGCCGCCGGTGAAACC
>JALULB010000197.1 GCA_027041035.1 Sedimenticola sp.
AAAAAGGAGAACTGGCGCGGCATCCCTCGGTTTCCCTGCCCGATTGAAACCACCCTTCCCGTCCGGTATTCCCTCGCGGCCTGATTGATCGAACTCAATTCCCCGGCGATTAGTTGAAATTCCTCCTTGTCTCTTTCCCGGCTGGCTACCATCTTTAGAAGTCCGTTATCCACCCGAGGAGAGCCAGACCCATGAGTATCCAAGAAGAACTACAAAGCACCATCGACGCGATGGTGGACAGTGAACGCGGCGTGCTCGCCGCCGATGAGAGTCACCCGACGATCGCGAAGCGTTTCGCCCAGGTCGGCGTGGAGAACACAGAGGAGAATCGGCGCGCGTATCGCACGATGCTGCTGACGACGCCGGATCTCGGCAAGTATCTCTCCGGCGTGATCCTGTTCGAGGAGACCCTCGGGCAGAAGGACGATACCGGCAAGCCGCTGCCGGAGGTCGCGGCGGCCCAGGGGATCGTCCCCGGCGTGAAGGTCGACAAGGGCAAGGGGCCGCTATCGGGATCGCCCGGCGACTTGATCACCTGTGGCCTGGACGGCCTGGCGGATCGACTCGCGGTGTACAAGGAACAGGGCGCGCGTTTCGCGAAATGGCGTGAGGTCTATCCGATCAGCGCGCACAACCCCAGTCCGCTCGGTCGCAAGGCGAACGCCGAGATGCTGGCGCGCTACGCGGCGGTATGTCAGGAGATGGGCTTCGTGCCGATCGTCGAGCCGGAGGTATTGATGGATGGTGACCACGATATCGAGCGCTGCGCGGAGGTCACCGAGCATGTCCTGCACGCGGTCTTCCATGCGCTGCATCAGCATCATGTCTCGCTGGAGCACATGATCCTGAAACCGAACATGATCGTTGCCGGCAAGGATCGTGGTCGCGCGTCGCCCGAAGCGGTCGGCGAGGCGACGATCCGGGTACTGCGCCGCTGCGTGCCGGTGGCGGTGCCGAGCATCAATTTCCTTTCCGGGGGTCAGGGGCCGGAGGAAGCCACCGAGAATCTGAACGCGATCAACCGGGCGCGCGGTAACTCACCGTGGGAATTGACGATTTCCTACGGCCGCGCCTTGCAGCAGCCGGCGCTGCACGCCTGGCAAGGCAAGGCGGAGAATGTCGAAGCCGCGCAGCAGGCCTTGCTGAAGCGCGCGCGGTTGAACAGTCTTGCCCACCAGGGAAAATACGATCCTTCGATGGAGTAAGCTGGTCGATCACCCTTCACTGACATGACAGATTCAGGAATGCACGCATGATTCAAGCGATCCCCGTATGGGAAGACAATATCTTCGCGTTTCGCGCCACCGGCAAGCTGACGCATGACGACTACCAGCGTTTTTTACCAACGCTGGAAGCGCTGATCAAGGATGTCGGCAAGGTTTCCATTCTGCTGGAGCTGGAAAACTTCCACGGCTGGGAACTGGCGGCGGCGTTGGACGACTACCGCTTCGGCAAGGAGCACGACAAGGATTTCGAACGTATCGCCATCGTCGGCGACAAGGAGTGGATGCATTGGCTGGCCATACTCACGCGGCCATTCGTCGAGGGCGAGGTGCGCTACTTCGATCACGACGAGATCCAGCAGGCCTGGGACTGGCTGCGACACAAGGACGAAAGTGAAGAAGAGGCCACGAGCGCCGACGGAGCCCTGCCGGGATGGAAGCGTATCTTGGCGCCGGTGGATTTCTCGCCACATACCGAGCTGGCGCTGAAGCGCGCTATCCAATTGTCTCGCGCGCATGATGCCAGCCTGACGTTGCTACACGCGGTCGAACTGCTCGCGGTGTACGACGACTTCTATGATCCAGTGGTACCGATGAACGCGGAGATGGAACTGCAACTGGTTGCGTCCGCGGAAAAACGGCTGGCGGAGCTGGCGCGTCGCCTCGGCGTCGAGGATGCCGACCAACAGGTGATCGTCGGCACGCCGAAGGCCGTGATCCTGAACGCGATCGTCGCGCAGCGAGTGGATCTGGTCGTGATCGGCTCGCATGGCCGAAAGGGGCTGTCGCGACTGCTGGGTTCCACCACCAGCGCGGTCGCCAATGCCGCGCAGTGCGAGTTGCTCAGCGTGCCGATTCGTTGATTGCCCGCTGATTGACCGGGTCTGCGGATACGAGTCCGGTTGTGGGTTGGACTTCAGTCCAACAACAGCGCGGCTTCAATGCGCCGAGCATCACGGCGCCAGCGTCGTCGGACTGAAGTCCGACCCACAAGCGATCGATCACCAACAGCCCCGCGATTCTTACCCAATACAGCACAACATGCCAAATGAGTACGAGGAGACAGCAATGAACGAAATGCATCAGAAGCTCGAAGAGATCAAGGAGCTGACCGAGCGCCTGCAATCCGAATATCCGACCGAGACCAACGCCTTTCTCGGCTTTTTGAACAAGGCGGAGGAAGGCAAGGCGCTGAGCATGCGCCAGAAAGAGCTGATCAACGTCGGTCTGGCGGTGGCCGCGCAATGCGAATGGTGCATCGTCTTTCATGTGCAGAACGCGGTGAAGGCCGGCGCGACGCGCGACGAGATCGTCGAGGCCGGTTTCATGGCGGTCATCATGCATGGCGGCCCCGCCTATATGTACATGACGCCACTGTTTCAGGCGTTGCGGGAGTTTCTTCCGGAAGACGCCTGAAACCCCGGTCTGGCTTGAAAGCCAGCGCCTTCAACCCTATCTACCAATCACTATTCATGTTTCATACCGAGAGGGAAAAAACCATGGCTACCCGTGAGATTGAACAGGATCACTGGAAAGATTATTTCAACCACTTCAGCAGCGTGATGAGCGCGGAGCTGGTCGAGATCGAGGTCGCCGGCCTGGATGTCGGCGATCAGGTGGAAGCAGAATGGATGCCGCTGGCCGGCATCAGCTACGATCCGAAGGACGATATGGTGATCGTCGATGCAGGTGATGTATTGCAACACACCATCCGTAAACCACGTAAGGTCTATGTCGACGAAGACGACAACGGCATACACAGTATGGATATCGAATGCGCGCAGGGGCATCGGCATATCCTGAAGTTCAAAGCGCCATTGGCATTGCCCGAGGCGGATTGATTCACCCCGCGCTTGGCCTCTCTTTCCGACCGGCGCTATCGATCGAAAGCCGCCCGTCGGAATGGAATGGCTTGCATGTCGGCACGGAGTTCTCGCTGCGTGAATTCGGTGTTGCGGTAGCCTCCTAGGCCCTGTCGGCCTGGAACAGGCTGTTAACCCGGAAATTTCATGAATTCACGCGATGATCGCGTAGTATATTGATTCCACAAG
>JALULB010000198.1 GCA_027041035.1 Sedimenticola sp.
CGGTTAGCTGAGTAGTTACAAATCGGATACCGGAACACGCCGCCCCAATCATCGCCAACGGGTACGACTTTGCTATCATCGGTTTTTTTCCACCGGAAACCCGCCGATGAATCCAGCTCTCGCCACCTTGTTCCTGCTGCTCGCCTGGACGACAGGCCGCGCCGCCCTCCCCGAATGCGAAAAACCCGACATCCCCGAATTTGACGACGCCAGCTACTACGCCAGAACCGTCGACCTCGAAGGCGACAAGCTGAAAGCCAAGCTCAACGAAACCATCACCCACGGCGACATACAGTCACTCGATTGCGCGAGCCGGATTCTCGCCGAGCTACCGGGCGCCGGCGATGCCCCGCCGGTCTACGGCTGGCCCAGGGAGCGCGGCTTCCCGAACGACATCCAGGACGCCTACTCCGACCTGTACAACCTGCTACCCGCGCGGCCCGCTTTCCAGGCAAGCGGCGGCGACAGCCGGAAATGGCGCATCCCGGACCGACTGAAGGGCGATATCGCGCGGGTCATACTCTATATGGATACCCGCTACGACGGCGACGACGCCAGCCTGACCCCCGACCTCGCGTTGACCCGTGGCCCGGCCCCGGCGAACAAGAACAGCCTGGGCCGGCTGTGCGATTTCCTCGAATGGCATCGACAGGACCCGGTCGACGCGACGGAGAAACAGCGCAACGACCTGATCTGGCAGTGGCAGGGCAACCGCAATCCCTACGTCGACCACCCCGAGCTCGTGACAAAAGTCTGGCAGGTCGATTGCTCACTACCGGATATCAGCGACCGCGAAGGCCTGCTGAAGCGCATCGAGCAACTGGAAAAGGAACTGCACGCGATCAAACGGCAATTGATGGAAGAAAGCTGATCGGTCAAAAGGCATCTCGATTTTGGTATATAGTCACCGCCAGCTACCGGAATCCATTCCAGCGCATACGATGAAAATACTGTTTGCTGTACTGTTTTCTCTCGGAATCGCATCCCCCGCCGTCGCCGATACCATCGATATCGGCGTGCTCGCCTACGAAGGCAGGCAACAGGCATTGGAACGCTGGCAGCCCACGGCGGACTATCTGTCGCGACGGCTCGCGCCTCACCGTTTCCGCATCGTGCCACTGACCCACGAGGAGTTCGACTACGCGATCAAGAAGGATCAGTTGAGCTTTGCCCTGACGAATCCCGGCCACTACGTGCGCCTCGAAGTGAACCACGGCGCCTCGCCCATCGCCACCTTTATCACCCGATTCAAGGACCAGACGCTGAAGCGCCTCAGCGCCGTGATCTTCACCCGCGCCGACAGCACCCTGAGCCATCTCGACGACCTGAAGGGACATCGCCTGGCGGCGGTCAGTCGGGAGGCCTTCGGCGGTTTCCAGCTCGCCCGGGACGCCTTGCTGAACCAGGGTATCGATGTGCTCGACGACATGCGCGTCGACTGGCTGGGTTTCCCTCACGCGGATGTCGTGCAAGCGGTGCTGAACGGGCATGCGGATGCCGGCGTGGTGCGCAGCGGCGTGCTGGAGAAGATGGCGAGTCGACACCAGATCGACCTGTCACGCATCCGCGTGCTCGACCGCCGGTCGGAAGAGGAACTTCCGCTGCTGCACAGCGTTGCGCTGTTTCCCGAATGGCCTTTCGCCAGATTGCCGAGCACCGACTGCGAACTGGCAAAGCGGGTTACCATCGCGCTGATGCAGATGCAACCGAACGACGAAGCCGCGATCCAGTCCGGTGGCGCCGGCTGGACCATTCCATTGGATTATTCTGCCGTGCACCGCGTGTTGCACCGCCTGGAGGTCGAGCCCTATCCACCAGAACCCTTGTCGTTGCTCCGGCTGGCGCGGGTCTATGGACACTGGCTGACCGCCCTCGCGCTGCTGCTGCTGATCAGCCTAGCGGCGTCGATACGCTTCTTCCGCGCCAACAAACAACTGCGCACCACCCAACTGGCCCTGCACAGACACCAGGGACAATTGGAGGAAACCGTGCAACAACACACCGCCGAATTGCGTCGTGCAAACCGCTCGTTGCGCGAGGAGATTGCCAGTCACATGACGATGGAACAAACCCTGAGTCGAGGCTGTTCCGCGATGCAGGCGCTCTGTGGCATCTTCCTGCGCGACGACCTCAGCCGTCGGCAGCGCCTGTATTCCATTGTTGATTCACTGCGCCAGTACCTGGGCTCGGAGAGTGTTCTGCTGTCACGCTGTCGGGAGGGACGTTTCGAGGCCTTTGGCCGCAACCCCACGAACGAAACGGACTCAGTGCCGCTTTCGCAATCGCTCGCCGAGCAAGCCATCTCCAGCAAACAGATTCTGGCGCGGGAAGACAGCGACGGATGGAAACGCTATATCGCCTGCCCGGTTTTCGTCGGTGGAGAACTGTGTTGCCTGCTCGAATTCTCGACCTCGCAGCCATACCCGCGAGGCAGGCCGGATGATCAGCGTGCCGCCCAGGCATTCAGCCTGGAATTACTCAACCTGATTTCACAATGGGTGGGCCACGAGATGTTGCTGCTCGAACAGCTTGAGGAAAGCGAGAGCCGACGCCTCGACATCCAGCGACGTTTCGCCTCCATCTCACCACGCGAGAAGGAGGTACTGACGCTATTGGTGCGCGGTGAATCGACGAAATCCATGGCCCGGGCGCTCAATCTCAGCACCAAGACAATCGAGATGCATCGCGCCAACCTGATCCGCAAGACCCAGGCAAAGTCCTCGACGGAACTCGTACAACTTACTGTTCTGGCGGAGGTTTGCCTGGACACCCAGTAAAAACCCTGTATGAATCCAGGTGTTTTTTCCAGTTGTACCGCGAATATTTACTCTCTAAGTTGGCCTATCGGGGCTGGCCTCCGCCATCCCCTGACGCACGTACCCCGACCCATGAGATCACATGATTGGGAACGCGTCCTTACGTAATAAGACCGGGCAAGAAACGCCTGCCCGCATCAGAGGAGAGTAATATGGTCTACACCAAGAAAAGTCCGGCGCTCTTGATCATGGGGATAATCCTCCTGGCGATAGGCGCAACCGTCAGCCTGGGTCTGCAGGATGGCCTGATCAAGTACCTGCACACCTCGAAACACATCGGAGAGATGACTACGCTCTCTTACATCTTTGGCACCATCGCGGTGATCGTCGGGATCTGGTATCTGGTCGGCACGCACAAGGAGGGCCACCTGGATTATTACGGTTCCTCGGTGGCTGGAGCAGTATTCATCTTCCTGATCGCAATGGGCGTGCGCTGGTACCTGGCGCCTTGGATCGCGGTGATGAGCAAGGCGATGGGTCCGGTGATGGGCGCGAAGTACCTGCATCAGGTGCTCGGGCTCAACTACGTGGTACTCGGCATCATCGCCGGTATCATCACCGTGAACGTTTTCAAGATTCCGGAATGGGCGCAGAACGGCGTGCGGTTGTCGCGGCTGGCGTTGAAGACCGGCGTGATCCTGCTCGGCACCCTGTACAGCCTGGCCGAGCTGGCGCATCTTGGACGCCTGTCAGTGATGCTGATCGGCATCTTTGTCCTCGGTTCGGTGGGTTTCGTGTTATGGATGGGGCGGCGTAAAAATCTGCCGAACTCCATGACCGGCGTGCTCTCGGCGGGCATGGGCGTCTGCGGCGTCTCGGCGACGGTGGCGGCCTCGCCGGTGGTTCAGGCCAAATCGGTGGAGATCGCCTATACCATCGGCACCATCCTGCTGTGGGGCGTGGGCTGCATGTTCATCTTCCCCGTCGTGGGTCAGCTATTGGGTCTTGGCCATATTCAGTTCGGCGCCTGGGCGGGCACCGGCATTCTGAACTCGGCCCAAGTCGCCGGAGCCGCCCTCGCCTTCCAGCCGGACGGCATCGAAACCCTCAAGGTCGCGGAGATCTTCAATATCACCCGGGTGTTATTTCTGCCGATCATCGTGATGTGGCTGGCCATCTGGTATGTGAAGAACGAACAGGGCGCCGAATCGGTGAATATCGGCAAGGTCGTCATCGGAAAGTTCCCGATCTTCGTTCTCGGCTTCATCCTGATGTTTGCGCTGTCCTCCACCGGCATCTTCTCGCCGCCCAACCACTACAAGGGCAAATACTTCGATAACAACATCGCGGCCAGCAAGCTGCTGAGCGACCAGCAGATCGCCCTGTTGCGGGCGGAAGCCGACAAGGTTCAGCGTGTCGATCGCGGCGAGGCGCTGCAACGGCTGATCGAGAACCGAAAGGTCGCCAGCATCGACGACGACGCGACCCTGCGCGGCCTGGTGAATGCCAGGGTGCTGTCCAAGGATGCCAACAAGATCCTCAAGGGCGCGCACAAGGCAGTTCGGCATACCGCGAAGAAGATCAAGAAATTCCGCCAGTGGATCACCTTGCTGTTCGCCTTCGGTCTCACCGGGCTGGGCATGCAGATCACCCTGTCATCGATCAAGCAGGCAGGTGGCCAACCACTGGTCATCGGCGGTATCGTCGGCACTGCCAAGGCGGTATTGTCACTGGTCGTGGTGATGTTGTTCGTATCGGAAACCATTTAACGAGGTATAACGTCATGACTGACAAGAAAAGCCAGGATATCGACCTTCAGGAAGAATCCGGGATGAAGTTTCATCGCGGTTCGGCGCTGTCGATTTTCTCCAGCGATCGCATGGAGGATCTCATCGCACTGGTATTGTCGATGCTCATCGCGCTGAGCGTGTATCTGTTCGTCAATTGAGCTAGGAGCCTGTCGGGTTTAACGCTGATCTACTGCGGAAAAGCCGGATTTGGTCCTATTTCCCGATCTTTCTCGTCAAATAGCGGTGCTATTCTCCTCAAAAGATCGAAAAATAGGCCTCAAACCGGTCTTTCCCTCGCCACGATCGGTCAAACCCGACAGACTCCTAGTAAGTTACATCCCTGTAACGATCACATTTTTTGCCTTGATCTGACGCGTTTCAGCGGCGATCTGAGCAGTTACCCTTCATTTGATCTACTCGCTGAGTGGTTACGAAAACTCACGAGTAACGCCTGCCCTCGCTTGTTTCATGTATTCTCCGGGCTGCTATCGATAGCGTCTCGGTGCTGTGTCGCTGAGTTGTTCTTTTCGACGTGATGGATTACAATCCACTGTTCACCGTAATTTTTCCGCTACAGTATTCCGAGGCGATCATGAAACCGGATATTCATCCAGAATACAAATCAATCGAAGTAACATGCAGCTGTGGTAACCAATTCGTTACTCGGTCTACTTTGTGCCGTGATTTGCATATCGAGGTATGCTCTGCTTGCCATCCTTTCTATACGGGACAGCAGAAGATCATGGATTCCGCTGGCCGGGTCGATAAATTTCGCAAGAGATACAGCCGTTGATGTCCGCTTCGGTCGCTCGCGCAAAAGGCACCCACGGGGTGCCTTTTTTGTTTCGGGGTGCCAGTGCGGCGAGTCACTCTTGGGGTTTTCCTTCGAGTGATTCATGGTGTATCGGCTGGCCACCCATAGGCTCACTGAAGGCGCCTGCAAGCGTGGCGCAAAGTACTCGGTGGGAGGGCGGGAATCATGTCATCGGATGATGGTAAATCGATCGATAGCGCATTGAACGCGGCGGCACTCGATTATCATGCCCATCCGACGCCGGGCAAGATCGCGATGATGCTGACCAAGCCGGCGGACAGCCCAGAGGACCTCGCGCTGGCCTACACCCCGGGTGTTGCCGAGCCGGTGCGGGAGATAGTGAGGGATCCGCTGAATGCGTATAAATATACCGCGAAGGGCAATCTGGTTGCGGTGATTACCGACGGTTCGGCGGTTCTCGGGCTGGGTAATACCGGAGCGTTGGCGGGTAAGCCGGTCATGGAAGGCAAGGGCGTGCTGTTCAAGCGCTTTGCCGATATCGACGTGTTCGATATCGAGGTGAACGTGGACAATCCTCAGTCCTTCATCGAGACAGTCGTTCATATCGCGGATACCTTCGGCGGTATCAATCTGGAGGATATTGCCGCTCCCCATTGTTTCGAGATCGAACAAGCGCTGGTGAATCGACTGGATATCCCGGTTTTCCATGATGACCAACACGGCACCGCGATCATTATTGCCGCCGGCCTGCTCAACGCATTGGAACTACAGGGCAAGACCTTGGCGGACGCTCGCATCGTCGTGCTTGGTGCCGGGGCCGCCGGGATTGCGTCGGTGCGTCTGTTGACCTGTTTGGGGGCGCGTCGCGGGAATATCCTCGTACTGGATCGCAACGGCGTCATTCACACGGGAAGAAAGGATCTCAATCCATTCAAGTGGGGTGTGGCGGCGGATTCGGCGTGTCGTTCCCTGCGGGATGCCATGTCAGGCGCCGATGTGTTTATCGGAGTATCGGGGCCTGATCTGGTCAGCCCGGAGATGCTGTCCTCGATGGCGCCTCGACCGATCGTGTTCGCGCTTTCCAATCCGGTCCCGGAGATACGTCCAGAGGTGGCGGAAGCGGTGCGTAGTGATCTCATCATGGCGACCGGTCGCAGTGATTACCCCAACCAAGTAAACAATGTGTTGGGTTTCCCGTTCATCTTCCGCGGGGCGCTGGATGTCCGCGCCTGCTGTATCAACGATCAGATGCAGGTCGCGGCGGTGCATGCTCTCAAAGCGTTGACCCATGAGCCGGTTCCGACGAGATTGCTGGATACCTATGGTCTCGATACCTTGGCGTTCGGCCCTTCCTACATTATCCCGAAGCCGCTCGATTCCCGCTTGAAAGCAGTGGTCTCCGGTGCCGTGGCGAGAGCAGCTGTAGAGACAGGCGTGGCGCGCTGTCCCTTGCCGGAGAGATACCGCTGACGATTCCCGGCTGTCGGCGTATCCGCGATGAACTATGATCAGAAGCGCGAACAGTCGTTTCCGCTGTGAATCTGTTTTCGGTTTGCGCCGGTCTGACTCGTTGGATTGACTTGGAGGAGGGCGTATGCAAAAGATCGCGATCGTGGGGGCGGGGCGAGTGGGCGAAACCGCGGCACAGATCATCGCGGAACAGGATTTATGTCGCGAGTTGGTGCTGATAGACATCCGTAAGGACGTGCCGCAGGGCGTCGCGCTGGACATCTACCAGACGGCGCCGTTGTTTCGCTTCGATACCCTGGTGACCGGCAGCAACGCCCCTTCGTCGATGCGAGACGCCGACCTGATCATCATCACCGCCGGGTTTCCGCGCAAGCCGGGGATGTCACGTTCGGATGTGCTGGAAGCGAATCTGGCGATCATCGATCCGATCTGCGACGAGGTGCTTGAACATGCGCCAGATGCCATGGTACTGGTGGTTTCGAACCCGGTCGATGTGCTCACCTATCGTGTATGGCAGCGTACCGGCTGGCCTCGCGAACGTGTTTTTGGTCAGGCCGGGGTGCTGGATGCTTCACGCATGGCGGCGTTCATTGCCATGGAAACCGGCTTTTCCTCGCGCGACATCACCACGATCGTACTGGGCGGGCATGGGGATTCGATGGTACCGCTGCCGCGCTACTGCACGGTGAGTGGCGTGCCGGTCGCGCATTTTATCGAGGAAGATCGGCTACGGCAGATCATTCAGCGCACCCGGGAGGGTGGCGCCGAGATCCTTTCGCTGCGGGGTAACAGCAGCGCCTATGACGCACCCGGAGCAGCGATCGCCACCATGGTCGAGGCGATCGCGCGCAATCGCAGTCGCGTGCTGCCTTGCGTCGCGATCCTGAATGGAGAGTATGGTGCTTCGAACGTGGCCATGGGGGTACCCGCCGTGCTGAATCAGCAGGGCTTGTTCCAGGTGATCGAGTTGCCGCTGAGCGATGGTGAGGATGCCGATTTTCAGCGCTCGGCATTGGCTGTCAGGGAAGACCTCGCCAAGCTACCGGCTGTCTGAAACGTCGCCAAAATGGTAATCTTGCGCGACTTGGTTTCCGGAGGCAGGACATGTCCGAAAAAAGTTTTACGCTGACGAATAACGAGACAGGCGAATCGATCGATCTGCCCATGCGCGAAGGCACGGATGGGCCAATCACAGTGGATATTTCGTCGCTGTTTCAGACGACCGGGTTGCTGACCTTCGATCCCGGTTTCATGTCCACGGCCAGCTGTGAAAGCGCCATCACCTATATCGATGGGGACAAGGGTATCCTGCGCTATCGTGGCTACCCGGTCGAGCAATTGGCCGAACGCAGCGATTTCCTGGAGGTGGCCTACCTGTTACTGTACGGCGACCTGCCTTCCGCTCAGGCCCTGCTGGATTTTCGCGCGCTGATTGGTCACCACACGATGATCAACGAATCGCTCACGCAATTCTTCGACGGCTTTCACTATGACGCGCATCCGATGTCGATCATGGTCGGCGTGGTTGGGTCCCTGTCGGCCTTCTATCACGATTCCCTGGATATCCACAACCCACGTCATCGCGAGATCTGCGCGCACCGGCTGATCGCCAAGATGCCGACCATCGCGGCGGCCTGCTACAAGCACAACGTTGGCGAGCCGCTGATCTATCCGCGTAACGAACTGTCCTACGTCGGCAACTACTTGCGCATGATGTTCGCCACGCCCTGCGACGACTACGAACCGAACCCCGTGGCCGAAAAGGCGCTGAACCTGTTGTTTCTATTGCATGCGGACCACGAGCAGAATGCGAGCACCTCGACGGTGAGGCTCGCGGGGAGTTCCGGCGCAAACCCGTTCGCGTGTATCGCGGCGGGGATAACCTCGCTGTGGGGCCCCGCGCACGGCGGCGCGAACGAGGCGGTGATCGCCATGCTGGACGAGATCGGTAATATCGCCAATATCGACAAGTACATTGCGAAGGCAAAGGACAAAAGCGACCCGTTTCGCCTGATGGGCTTCGGCCATCGCGTCTACAAAAACTACGACCCTCGCGCAAAGATTATTCGCTCCGTGTGTCACGAGGTATTGGAGAAGCTGGCGGATCCGGACAACCCGAAGTTCGAACTCGCGCTGCGCCTAGAAGAGATTGCGCTGAAGGATCCATACTTTGTCGAGCGCAAGCTGTATCCAAATGTCGATTTCTATTCCGGTATCATCTACCAGGCTCTCGGGATTCCCTCCAGCATGTTTACCGTGATGTTTGCGATCGCGCGTACAGCAGGATGGATTTCCCATTGGATGGAGATGATCAGTGACCCCGGGCAGCGTATCGGGCGCCCCAGGCAGCTCTATACCGGCGCGACTCAGCGCGACTACGTTCCGATTTCGGAGCGTTGAGGTAGAGGTACTTCTGGCCCCGCTGGTAGTTTCGCTTTAGCGGGTGGAATCCGCCGGGGTGGTCCGGTTCGGTTCCTCGCTTTCGAGTACACTTTCCAGCGCCTTCAGCGAGAGTCCGGGTTTCGCCTTGCGGCTGCGCGGGTCGATCGGGGCGCCCTTGCGTTGGTGCCTTTCGTCGGTGACGATCAGTTCCACTGCCTGTTCGCCCTGTATGAAATGGAAGCTGGGCGCGGCGTATTGGCTGCCGTCGGAGAAATACAGCCGATGCTCGGCTTCTCGATAACGGATGCCCCGCTCCATCATCGCGAGAATGACAAACTCGGCGGTGTCGGCATGCAACAGCAGTTGCACCGGCGCGTGCCTGACCTCCACGTCGTTGGCCAGCCAGCCGACCAAGCGGGGACGAAAGGCCGAGAATGCCCGCATCACCTTGAGCGCTAGTCTTTGTAGCTGACGCGGGGAATCGGGCAATTGTGTCGGGAGCGTGGTGTTCCTGGGTTCACTTGGATCGTTGCGCATTCGTGGCTAACCCGGAAATATACTCGTCGCCCATGGGTTTTCGGTTTTTCGAGGCCACTCCTCGCGTCCTTGGGCTAGGCGCGGAAACGAGCCATGGCCCAGACTATGGCGAGTTTCCGCAACAACGGCCAAGGGCGGTGATAACTCCTGCAATGCGCGAGTAGTTACGTTAAAAGATATCATCGGTGTCGTCCGGGCTGATCACGCGATTGTCCGTATCTCCCTTGTCTCGGACGATATAGGGCGCGGTGGGTGCTCTACCGGGGCGAAAGTATTCCAGGATGGCATTTTTCTGACCGGGGCGGGCGCGTTCGCCAGTCTTGGGGTCGATGGCGATTCGGCTCAGTGTATCCGGCGGTGTTGGCGGGACATCCGGTATGCGCTTCAACGCGGTACGCATGAATTCTATCCATGCCGGCAGCGCGGCCCGTCCGCCCACCTCTCCCCGTCCCAGGGC
>JALULB010000199.1 GCA_027041035.1 Sedimenticola sp.
CCGCATCAGCATCCCGGGCATGTCTTCGTGCCGATGCACTGGAACGACCAGTTCGCCAGCGCCGGGCGCGTCGGCGCGCTGGTGAATGCGGTGCTCGACCCGATCTCCGGCCAGCCGGAGTTCAAGCACACGCCGGTGCGCGTCGTGCCCTATCGTCCGGAGTGGCACGGCTTCCTGTTGACCCGTTGCGACCTGAAGCCGGAACACGCCACCTACTGGACGCGCGCGCGTCGCCAGGGCCTGTGGCATTACGAACTCGCCGGCGAGGAAGCCCCCGGCGACTGGGCAAGCTGCGCGCGCAACATGCTGTGTTCGGCGCGCGGCGAGGCCGAGTGGAGCGAGATGTTCGACTCCGCCGCGAACCACTACCGCGCGGCGCGCATCATCGACGGGCGCCTGGAGAGCTGCATCTTCATCGGGCCGGACTATCGCCTGCCGCCGCGCGACTGGCTGGTGCAACTGTTCGCCAAGGACAAGCTCGATCAGCAAGAGCGCATGCGTATCCTCGCCGGCACGCCGGGCAAGGGCCAGGAAGACATCGGACCCGTCGTCTGCTCGTGTTTCGGCGTCGGCCGGAATACCCTGGAGAAGGCCATCCGCGCCGGCGTGGATACCCCGGAAGCGCTCGGCGAAAAGCTCCAGGCCGGCACCAACTGCGGCTCCTGCGTGCCCGAGCTGCGCGTATTGATCGAAGAGATCAAGGCCGCCGGAGCCTGAAGGTGTCGCAATCCTGGATCGATACCCACGGCATGGCCGACATCGGCCGACGACTCAGCGAGATCGACAACGCCTTCGAACGCGGCGTCTGCGAAGCACTGTATCGATCGCCGGAACAACGCCGCCAGCGCTGGCTGATCACCGCCACCCTGGTGCTCAAGCACAGCCTGCGCGGTCTGCTGTTCAGTTGGCCGCTGTACCTCATCGGCCTCGCCTCGTTCGCGATGCCGGGCGAGTATGGCTGGGTACTGGGGGTGTTTTTCATCCCGGCGTTGTGGGTCTCCGGGGTGATCCTCGTGAAGGGCATCCAGGAGGAATATCGGCGTTACGTGAAAGGCGTGGTGCTGAAACCGGACGCCTTTCGGGCGATTTTCTGGTCTCGGCGGGAGTAGGTGCGAGGCCCCTATGTCCGATGCTCGGATCGGCCACCTGGCCCGCTACAGCCACCGCATCGCCATCGACCCGTCACACAGCCACTTCCGCCACGCCGACTACCGCGACAAGCAAGCGAAAGTCCCGACCCCGACACCGGTGACAAAGCGCGCCAACCGGCGGCATGGTCAAACATGCGTTTGTCCACCATGCTGGACGGCGCACGGCGGATAAACAGCCTTGCTGTTATATTTCATCAGAACGAAGCGCTCGGATAATCATGTCTTCGACCTCCGGCGTCGCCCGTGAAAAATAGAGTTGCATCTCGGGGTGTTTGCTCTTGAAAACCCTGAAAACTTCATCCGCAAAAGCCTGGCCAATCTGGTCTATGCCTGAAAAGTCAACAAACCACCGGCTGCAAGCCGGTGGCATGAATTTTACGCACTGTAAGTGCGGTTCCGGCTAAAGCCGCCAGCCCACGCCGGCTCAATGCGACTCGAAGTCTCCGGGGGAAACCACCTTGAACTGTTCTTCCGTTTCGCTGTGATGGTCAATATAGGCTGCGATCATCTCGTCTGTCACGTTCCCTGTACTACAGGCAAAGTATCCCCTCGCCCACATCCGTTGCCCCCAGTATGCCTTCTGGAGTGAGCGGTATTCCCTTTGCAACTTGTAAGAGCTCTTCCCTTTTAGCTTCTGTACCAATTTGCTCACCGACAGTTGCGGCGGCATCGATACCAGCAGGTGAACGTGCTCCTTCGCTACCACGCCTTTCAGGATCTCCACTCCCATGTCCGAGCACATCTGCCGCACCAGATCCCTGAAACGGTAGCCTACCTCCCCTTCCAGCACACTTCGCCTATACTTCGTGCACCATACCAAATGCACATGAAGCCTGAAGGCCGAATGCGTACCATGCCTATACTCTCTCATGCTCCATACGTTAAACCAGGAGGCTGAAAGCTTCCAGCTGAAGCTGGGGGTTTGAACCCTCCCATGTTGAGACAATCAAAAATAACGATCTTGAATCTATCAACACGCGCAAGCAATCTCTTGGCTTGTGATCTGGACACTAAAAGCTCATTTCCGTACCTTGCCATGGTCACGGGCACTACAGTCTTTTCAAAACCATATTCGTTGCTGGAAGCATACTTGTCGAATACCGACTTGACGCTTCTTGAAGAGTTGTTGGTTAACTGCATAAAAACCGTTGTTCCGCTTCGAGGGGGTTCTCGTTCCATGATCCAGTCTTCCGGTTTGCTGAACTCATGTGAAAAGTAGACGCCACCCGATAAAATCGCGTATTCATCAAACATTCGCGAGGAAAAAAGATGCCCTCGCCCGTGTGGTTTTCCGGGTCGGTAGTGAGCTTGCCCTTCGCTAGCTCAAGTATGGCATGCCTTTCATTATGTAGCCCCATGAGGCGTTGAATCCGCAGAAAAATTCCCTCTCCGTCATCCGTGACCGATATTTGTGTGAATGCTGGATTTTTCTCCATGGATACCAGGACATACCGACCTTGGGAATGATCAATGGCATTGTTGAGCATTTCCGTGAAACCGTAGCTCCATATGTCCATTACGTTGTCTGGAAGTGGCCCAAGCCTCGGGAGAACAAACTCCCTCCAAACAACATCCTCCTCCAAGCCTAAGAGCCGGAAGTTCTCCGAGGTGACGATTTCCGGGTGAAGCCTGTACACACGATTCCGTGTATTGCCCTCTGCAACCAGGTAACCGTTCACAGCCCTAGCATCCCGAACGGAAATCTGGTAAATCTATAAGCACCTGACTTAACCCGTGTTCTTGAAGTTGAATCTGGAAAAACCACCCAAGCCGAAATCCCTCGAAGCCGCTCATCACCTGATCGAGGAGCAGTGGCGCCACATCAAAGCGCTGCAAGCCCAGATCGAAGCGCTTGAAGCCTCGGTCGAAGCCCTCAAGTCCCGATCCGGTTGCAGCTCACGCAACAGCTCCCAACCACCCTCCATGGATTCACCCGCGCAGCGGCATCAACGGCGGCGCAAGCCGGCCTCTGGGAGAAAACGGGGCGCACAGCCCGGTCACAAGAAACACGAACGCGCCCGGGTGCCGGAAGAGCGGGTGGATCGGTTTCATCGCTATTACCCCGACGGGCAATGCGCCTGCGGTGGCTCGGTCGTGCCC
>JALULB010000200.1 GCA_027041035.1 Sedimenticola sp.
TTCCGGCCGGGACGCACGATCGAGATTCGCCTTCAGCGTATCGATCATCACGTTGCCGACATAATGCACCCGGGAGCGCGGAATCCCCTCGGCTTGCAGATTCGCCGCGCCCGCCTCTTCGGTGGTAAACAGCAGATCGGAAAGTTGATCGGTGAGTATCCGGTTGACCTCCTCCGGCATATAGCGATCGAAGCTGCGCAAGCCGGCCTCGACATGCACGACGGGCACATGTTCCTTCACCGCCACCAACGCGCAGGCGATGGTCGAATTGACATCGCCGACCACGAGTACCGCATCCGGCCGATCTTCCAGCAATACCGGCTCGAAACGCTTCATGATCTCGGCGGTCTGTTGGGCATGACTGGCGGAACCCACCTCGAGATCGACATCGGGCGTTGGGATACCCAACTGGTCGAAGAAATCCTCTTTCATCGCCTGATCATAATGCTGACCGGTATGCACCAACATGGCGTCGACACCGCGGGCCTTCAAGGCACGCAAGACGGGCGCGATCTTCATGAAGTTCGGCCGCGCGCCAACGATGCAGATGATACGTGACGGCCCGCCGGCGCCAGCGCTACTCGACATCAACGTCGTCTTCGAGTTGCATCATGACGGCCTTGCGTAACAACTGGCGGTCCTTCATGACCGCGAGCTTCAGCATGCTTATCTCGGATTCCAGCAGGGAGATCCGGTCCATCAGGCTGGCATCCCCATCGCTCGGCACCGTAGCGGAAACGCCCAGGCCATCGCCGATATCCTGTTCATTGACGCCCATCTCCTCCTGCATATCCTCGATAACCGTGCATGCATCGGCATCGTCGATCCGATCCAGTTCCTCCAGAAAACCGAATACCATCAGGCGATCGCAGACGGTATTGATACGCCGGGGGATGCCGCGGGTATAGCGGAAGATCTCGGTGAACACGCCATCGCTGAAGTCGGGATGATGATTCCAGCCAACCTTTTCCAGGCGATGCTCGATGTACTTGCGCGTCTCCTCCGCATCCAGCGGCCGCAAATGGTAACCCGCGATGATCCGTTGGCGAAACTGTTCCATATGCGCGCCCTGCAACACCCGTCGCAATTCGACCTGGCCAAGCAGAAAACTCTGAACCAGCGGCGTGCCATCGACCTCGAAATTGGACAACATACGCAGTTCTTCTATGGACTGCGGAGGAAGATTCTGGGCCTCGTCGATAACGATCAGCACCCTTTTGCCTTTCTCGTGCATATCGCGAAAAAAGGCTTCGAGGTTTTGCAGCAGCATCGCCTTGCTGGAACCTTCATACGGAAGCCCGAACGAACCACTGACAAGCCGAATCAGATCCTCGGCATGCACCTGAGTGGTAACCAGATGAGCCGCCGCTACCTTGTCCGAATCCAGTTCGGCGAAAAGATTCTTCACCAGCAGGGATTTCCCGGTACCGATACCGCCGGTGATGACAATAAACCCTTGCCGCTGCTCCAGGCCATAGCGCAGATAAGCCATGGCGCGATTGTGGCCCTTGCTGTTGTAGAAAAAACGCTCGTCGGGATTCAGCTGAAACGGCTTCCCGGTCAATTGATAGTAGTCTGTATACATAGTTAGAATCTGTGAGAAATAGATGCACTGATACGGTGTTCGGTATAATCCGGCGTATCGTCGGTATAATCACCGGCCCGGCGTGTAACGCTGAAACGGGTAGTTGTCTTGGGACCGAGCTGGCGACTGAAGCCGATCTCCAGGGAATAGCGGACGAATTCCCGGTTTCTGTCGCGCTCGTCGAGAATATCCCACGTCGCCCGTCCAAACAGGCTGCTTCTGGCGGACAGATTATGCGTGAGATTACCGCTCACCCCGGTATCGGTTTCATCGCGCAGCGACTCGCCGTACTCGCGACGCTGGTAGTAGACCCGCGTGGTCAGGCTGTGCCGCCGTCCACGCAATACCCACGAAAGATCGAAGCGATCCTCTCGGAATACCTCGCTACTCAGGCTTGGTGTTGTACCATTGACCCTGCCGCCTTGATTGCTGATCGGCGTTTCCACAGGATTACCGAAAGCATCCAGACTGGAGAAGTTGCTCCCTTGAAACAGCGTCGAGCCACCGGCGGTCTGAAAAGAGGTACGGTAGGAGGCGGCAACCACCGAGCGGCGATGACGATACTCGACATCCAGGGCGTAGTCCGCGCCGAAAAACCGATGACCCGCGGAGGCACTTGCACGCACCCGGGATGACGGCGTCCAGATCCCACCGATATTCCAACGAACACCCTCTGGAGTCTGCCCGTCGCTGACCTCGAAATTCCCGTTTTCGTAACCCAGCGTGGCGGTAACACCCCAGAAGGTGTTGATATGGTAGACAAGGCCCGTGGTAAATACCGAAGAGAACGAATCACTGCGGTCCTCACGCATAAGATTTCGGTAATTGTAATCGACGTAGCCATCGATCCGATTGATCCAGCGGGTTTCATCGAAGCGTAGATTCACCGAGCTGGTGGCCACATCACTGGATCTGGACTCGGTAAAGCGCGTTTCACTGTAGCCCAGGGCGCCGCTCAATATCCCATAGGACTTCAAGCGATGCCTGAAATTCGGTCGGATCGTGTAACGATAGCTTTGCGTCGTATTGTTATTGGCGAGTGCCAAATCACTACTGGGCAGATCCCGAACGATATTGACTATGCTCGCATTCGCGCGCACATCGAGAAAATACCTGTCCTGGTAGAGATCCAATACCGAGGAGAAATCCAGAAAATGATTGATATCATTGCGCTGACGCGTATCGGTGTGAAGGTTGATGCTGGGTGAGTAGGCCAGATCGAGATCCACCCGTCGCCCCTTACCCCGCAGCCGAAGCCCGGGACGGACATTGAAGATCAGGTCATCGCGCTTCTCTGCGTCCGTCAGCCGGGCATTATCCGTATAGATAAGACTGCCACTCAGGCTTTTCTCCAGCCGCCATTCACCGGCATCAGCGGTAACGGACCAAAAAGAGACGATAGCCAGCGACAGAAAAAAACAGGCGGATAGTGGCATCCGAAAAACCGGAACAGAAGTGTTTCGTTCCAACCCAGAATTCATGCGGTCATTCAATATACAAAAAATATTCGGCATCAAATTGGCCAATATAAATTAAAAAAATACTAAAATATTAATAACTACTCAGCTAACCGCTGAAATGCGCCAGCTCTGCGTTCAAAAATGGTCATTTACACTTGTAAACCGGCAATTGCTCCTGCA
>JALULB010000201.1:0-1146 GCA_027041035.1 Sedimenticola sp.
GACCAAGGATCTGGACAAGCAGTATCTTGAGATGCACGATGGCGAATCCAATGCGGATGCCGCGGCGCAACAGGTCGAGCAGGAGCTGGAGGAACAGACCCGACAGCTCACCGAGGCGTTGGAGGAAGAGATCGACAAGGGCATGGTGACAGTCGAGCGGGAGGGCGAGAAGATCATCGTGCGCATCCAGGAGAAGGGCTCGTTCTCGTCGGGAAGCGATCGTCCGCAACGCGGTTTCTTCGATGTGATGCGGCGTATCAGCGAGGTGCTGGCGGGTCGGCCCGGCAAGATCATCGTCGCCGGCCATACCGATAATATCCCGATTCACACGCGACGTTTTCGTTCCAACTGGGAGCTGTCGTCGGCGCGCGCGGTGACGGTCGCCGAGGCGTTGCTGAAGAACAAGAAGATCGATCCGAAGCGGTTGTTGATCGAGGGCCACGCGGATGCCGATCCGCTGGTGCCGAACGACAGCGCGGAGAATCGCTCGAAGAACCGGCGCGTGGAGCTGGTATTGGTACGTGGTGACGATGGCGTCGCGGAACAGATAATCAGTCTTGGCGAGGACAAGCGATGAGTGGCACGAATCTGCTAGACGAGGCGCCCGACCGGCGCGAGTATTTCCGTATCGACGACGCGGTGCATTTCCAGTATCGGGTCGTCGCCGATGCCGACCGGGCGGCGCGCGAGCGCTGTATCGCCCAGGGCCTGGAATGCGATTTTACCGTCATGAGCAGCCTCGCGGCGATCGGCCAACAGTCGGCGGCGTGCCTGCGTCGCATCGAGGCGAGCAACCCGGATGTCGCGGAATACCTGGCGATGCTGGAAAAGAAGATCGATGTCCTCGGGCGGGCGTTCATCGCGCATGACGCCGATCTGGCCTCCTACCGGGCGGCGCCGGTGAATATCTCGGCCGGTGGCGTCGCGATGCATACCTCGGAGTCATTCGACTCCGGCGCGGTGTTGGAACTGCACATGCTGTTGCTACCGGGTCTGCACGGACTGATCTGTCACGCGCAGGTAGTCTCCTCGGAAGCGATCGAGGATGATGGTGGCGACTATGCTTACCTGACGCGGCTGAATTTTACCTACTTGCGCGATAATGATCGCGACACGCTGATCCGTCATATTCTGCGGAAACAGGGT
>JALULB010000201.1:1156-3222 GCA_027041035.1 Sedimenticola sp.
GTTCTTCAAGAGCTTGTCGCAAAAGCGTCAGCTTTGCGACAAGCTCGCGCGGCACAGGGATGTCCTGCCAGAAACGGCGACGGTAAGTCGTTGTTTCTGTAAGAAAAGGAAAAATCACACTTTTTCCTTTTCGTGTGTCGCTAAGTCCAGGACGGACTTTTGCGACATCTTCTTCAAGGGCGCGGCGGCAGGTATCTCAGACGCCGTGATTCTCCATCCAGCGTTCCAGAATGATCAGAATCCAGATCAGCTCGCCATAGAAACTGGCGTGTTCGTTCTGGTGCAGATCCTGAATGTGCGGGATGAAGCCTTCGGCGAACAGGCCCCGCTGGTCCAGCTTCTTCAGACTCTCCACGGCGATCTCGCGCAGGCGCGGGTCGTCCCGCAGCCAGACGCCGAACGGCAGGCCGAAGCCATGCTTGGATTTGTTCAGAATCGCATCCGGCAGATAACCCTGTACCGCGCGCTTGTAGAAATAGCGTAGTTGCTTTGCCCGCAGTTTGTCGTTGCTCGCGATGCCGGTACTGAAGTCGACGATATCGTCCGACAGCAGCGGGAAGCGCACGTCGATATCGGCCAGTTCGCACATCGTGGCCACCTTGCGCAGATCGTTGTCCGCGAGTGTCAGTTGCCAGTCGAGATAGAGCATGCGGTTGATCGCCGATGCGTCTTTCGGGCGCTGATAGGTGTCGCGCATGATCCGGTAGGGGGCGTGGCTATCGATGTCGGCGAGAAAGTCCGGCGAGAATACCGTATCGACGCCAACGCGTTCCAGCAGGTTATAGCTTTGCAGCCGGTCGGGGAGCGGGATATTGGCCTGCCGGATGTAACTGCCGACCTTGCTCAGCGGGAACGGGAAGTTGACGTCCCGGTCGAACAGCGGATTCAGCAGGCCGCCGCGCAGCCAGGCGGGCACGCGGGCGTATTTCTCAAAAACGGTCTGCCTGGCGTACCGTGTGTTGCCGGCGAAGAGCTCGTCTCCGCCATCGCCACCGAGCAGGCGCTCGATACCGTTCTCGCGCGCGAACTTCGCGCAGAAGTAGGTCGGCACGGCGGACGAGTTTCCAAAGGGCTCGTCGTAGACCTCGGCGATCTTCTCGAAGAAATCCGCGACATCCGTTGGCGTGACATAGTATTCGTGAGCATGCGTGCCGAAGTGTTTCGACGCGATACGTGCGTATTCGATCTCATCATAGCCCTCGGCGGAGAATCCGATCGAAAAGGTGTTCGCTTGTTCCGGGAATACTTGCGCCAGCTTGCCGGCAACCGTGGAGCTGTCCAGGCCACCACTGAGAAAGGCACCGGTGGTCGCGGCATTGTCGCCGGCCTCGAAGGCGACCGCGTCACCCATCAGCTGGTGGAGTTCAGCGATGCCCGCGTCCCAGTCCATCGAGGTCGGCTCGGAGAATTCTGGAATCCAGTAGTGCATCGTGCTGGTCTTGCCGTCCCGCCATTCCAGGCATTGTCCGGCCTGAAGCTTGCTGACCCCGGCATAGGCGCAATCCGGGCTGGGTATCATGTGGAAGAAGACGTAGTTGTACACCGATTGGTGGTTCAGTTCCGGTTGGAAATCCGCTTGCCCGGTGATGCTGGACAGGTGGGTCGCGACAGTGATGCCATCGTCCCGTTCCCGGGCATAGAGCGTCGAACGGCCGATACGATCGATGGCGCACAACACGTAGCGTTGTCCAGGGTCGATGATGCACAAGGAGAATTGCCCACCGATGGACGCGAGCGCGTCACGGCCGTTGGCACGGAACAGTTGGAAGACCTGTTCCGCCACCGGACGGTCCGCGTTGGAAACCGGGTTGGCTGAAATCCTGGGGCTGCCGTGGATCAGTACCGAAATGCCGGAAACCGTGTCTTTGAATTGGTCGGATGGATTGCCAGGCCCGCCGAGGTCGGCGGAATGGGTGACGGCGTCGAATTCGCCATCGCGCAAGCTAATACGAGCGTGCATGAGATATCTCTATAAAGTAAATAAAGTTATGCGGGAGGAACAATGATCGGGGCGTCGCAAAGCCCCGATCATTGCTTACTTCGAGGCGGTCTTGTCTTGCGTCGGG
>JALULB010000202.1 GCA_027041035.1 Sedimenticola sp.
CAGGCCGATGCGGATCAGGCGGGTGCCGCGTGCCGCATCCTGGTCCTGCTGGAACATGCCGCGTTTCGCCTGCCGGGGTTCGCTGACGGCGCTGTCGCGGATCAATGCGAGCAGCAGGTCGGTGGCGTGTCTTACCGGCGCCAGATCGGTCAGCCAGTCGGACAGGTCGGCGCGGCGTTCGTCCTCCGGGCGGTGCAGCCAGTAATGCAATTCCGGCAGATCGAAAGAACAGTCGCCGCCGGGGATGCAGCTGCGTTGCGCGACCGTTTTCAGGAATTCGTCGTTGCGCAGTCGCTGGCCGATCTGGCCGGGCTGGTTGCGTAGATTCGCGCCGCCCTGTTCCAGCTTGGCGAGTGTTTCGTCGAGCATGCCGGTGTCTATGCCGGCGTCACGCTGGATGCCGTGCAAGACGTTGGTCAGGCGTTCGATCTCCTTCAGCAGTTCGGATCTCAGATCGCTGCGGGTCAGCGCGGTGGTGGCGTCCAGCAGCGCCTTGACGCACTGGCGGGTGTTCCATGCATCGCTCTGGGTCATGTGGTAGGCGATCTCATCGAACAGGCGTTCCAGTCGCAGTAGCGTGCGCATGCGTTCGTTCAATGGATGTTCGTAGATGATGAGCTCGGCCACCGGCTTTCCGTCCTGCGCGCAAAAGGGCATTTTCCGCTATTTGCCGGGTGGCGTAAACTCCTGTGACGTTGCCGTGGCCAAATCGAGATAGCGCCGATGGAGCCGCGCGACCCGCGTGTCCAGGGCTTCCATCCCGGCGTTGTTGTCGATGATGTCGTCGGCGACGCGGCGTAGCGCGCTTTCCGGGGCCTGCTGGGCGATGATGGACTCGATGGCTTCGCGTGGCTGATTGTCTCGGCGCATGGCGCGCGCGATACGCGTTTCGCGGTCGGCATCGACGAGCAGGACACGGTCGGCCAGGTCGTCGAATCCGGCCTCCAGCAACAGCGGGATCACGGCGATTGCGTAGGGGGCCTCGAGCGCTTCCAGGCGGGCTTCGAGTTCGCCGCGGATGAGTGGATGCAGCATGGCGTCCAGGCGGGCTTTCAGCGCGCGATCCGCGAATACCGCGTCACGCAGCGCGCGCCGGTCGAGCCGGCCCGAGGTGTCGAAGAACCGTTCGCCCCAGGTTTCGCCGATCGCCGCATGGCCCGCGCGGCCCGCTTGGACGATGTCGCGCGCGATCACAGCGGTGTCGACGACCGGTGCGCCGAGCATGGCGAAGCGATCGGAAACTGCGGTCTTGCCGCTGCCGATGCCGCCGGTCAACGCGATACGCAGCGGCATCGCGATCGGCTCAGAGGCCGGAAAGCCGCAGGTAGGCCTGATTGATCTGTTGCCCCCAGAGCAACGCGATCCAGCCGGCGACCGCCAGATAGGGTCCGAACGGGATGGGTTTGCCCTGCTCGTGGCGGCGCAGCAGTATCAGGCCGAGGCCACTGACCGCGCCGACCACCGAGGCGATCAGTATGATCTGCGGCAGCATCTGCCAGCCGAACCAGGCGCCGAACAGCGCGAGCAGCTTGAAATCGCCGAAGCCCATGCCCTCCTTGCCGGTCAACAGGCGAAACAACTGGAAAACCACCCACAGCACCAGGTAACCGGCGATCGCGCCGATCACGGCCGATTGCAGGTCGGTAAACACGCCGAACAGATTGAAGAACAAGCCCAGCCACAGGAATGGCAGCGTGATCTGGTCCGGCAGCAGCTGGGTATCGAGATCGATCATCGCGAGCGCGACCAATACCCAGGTGAAGATCAGGCCGGCGAGGGTCTGCCAGGTGACGCCGAAGTGCCAGGCGACCGCCAGCGACAGCACGGCGGTGGCCAGCTCGACGAGCGGATAGCGCGCGCCGATGGGGGTATCGCAGTTGGCGCAACGACCGCGCAGCAGCAGATAGCTGATGACGGGGATATTCCGCAAGGCGCTGATCGCGTGGCCGCAGGCGGGACAGCGGGAACGAGGTTTCGACAGGCTGAGCGGCCCGCTGTCGCTCGCGTCCTCCTCCAGCCCGAGATACTCACGGCATTCCGCTTTCCAGCCGCGTTCCAGCATTTGCGGCAGGCGGTGGATGACGACATTCAGAAAGCTGCCGACGGCCAGGCCCAGCAGGCCGATCCATAACAGGAACCAGCCGGGATGAGCGCGCAGAAGTTCGATGTAATCCATGCCGTCCGGCTTACTTGCCCATGACCGCCGAGCCCATCTGGAATATTGGCAGGTACATCGCGATGACCAGCCCGCCGACCAGGGTGCCGAGTATCACCATGATCAGGGGTTCCAGCAGGCTGCTGAGCGCGTCGACCGCGTTGTCCACCTCTTCCTCGTAGAAATCGGCGACCTTGCCGAGCATCGAGTCCAGGGCGCCGGATTCCTCGCCGATCGCGACCATCTGGTTGACCATGTGTGGAAACAACGGCTGTTGTTTCATCGAAAGCTGCAACGACTGGCCAGTGGCGACATCCTCGCGCATCTTCAAGACCGCGTCCGAGTAGATCACGTTGCCGGTCGCGCCGGAGACCGATTCCAGGGCTTCGACCAGTGGTACGCCGGCGGCGAACATGGTCGATAGCGTGCGCGCGAAACGCGCGACGGCGGCCTTGTGCAGGATTGGGCCGATAATGGGTGTCTTCAGCAGCAGCTTGTCGCCGAACTGACGGAACTTGCGCGAACGTTTCCAGAAGTAGCTGCCGACATAGATCGCGGCGATAAATCCACCTAACATCAACCACCACCAAGCCTGCACGAATTTCGACATGTTGACGACCAGGCGGGTAAAGGCGGGCAGGTCGGCGCCGAAACCGGCAAACAGGGATTCGAACTGCGGGATCACGAAGATCATGATGATCGCCACGACGATCACCGCGACGATGATCACCGCCGCCGGATAGAACAGGGCTTTCTTGATCTTGCCCTTCAGCGATTCGGTCTTCTCCTTGTAGGTCGCGATCTTGTCCAGCAGGTCTTCCAGGATACCGGCCTGTTCGCCGGCCTCGACCAGGTTGCAGAACAGGTCATCGAAATACAGCGGATGCTTGGCCAGCGCGGTCGCCAGCGCGGTGCCGCCCTCTACATCGGCCTTGATCGCGAGCACGAGGTCCTGCATCGACGGGTTGTCGTTGCCGCGCCCGACGATATCCATCGCCTGAACCATCGGCACCCCGGAGGACATCATCGTCGCCAGTTGGCGAGAGAACACCGCGATATCCTTCGGTTTGATCGGTTTCTTGCGGTTGGACAGAAAAGAGGTCTGCTTGCGGCGTACCTTGGTGGGCGTGAGTCCCTGCCGGCGCAGGTCGGCCTTCACCAACGCGATGCTGGCGGCGCGCGATTCACCCTTGACCTTGCGGCCCTTCCGGTCGGCTCCTTCCCAGTTGTAGACGTAGGCTTTGTCTGCCTTTGGCGCCTTGGTCTTGCCCCTGGCGCGGGTTTGTCGGGCTTTTTGAACAGCAGTCGCCATGCTTAGTCCTTGGTTACGCGGTTGATTTCTTCGAGGCTGGTGATGCCCAGCTTGACCTTGTTCAGGCCGGAACGGCGCAGGTCGGAATAGCCTTCCCTGGTTGCCTGCGCGGCCAGATCCATGGCGTTACGCCCTTCCATGATGAGCTTGCCCATGTCTTCGGACACCGGCATGACCTGAAAGATGCCGATACGTCCGCGGTAGCCCTTGGCGCATTTATCGCAGCCCACCGGGCCATACAGGGTCAGGCCGGAGTCCGCCTCCTCTTCGCTGAAACCCTCTTCTATCAGGGTTTCGCGCGGCAGTTCGTGTTCGGTCTTGCAATGTTCGCAGAGCTTTCTCGCCAGGCGTTGCGCCATGATCAGATTGACCGACGAGGCGATGTTATAGCTCGGGATGCCCATGTTCGCGAGTCGCGTCAGCGTCTGGGGTGCATCATTGGTATGCAGGGTCGATAGCACCAAGTGGCCGGTCTGCGCCGCTTTAACCGCGATCTCGGCGGTTTCCAGGTCGCGGATCTCGCCGACCATGATGATATCCGGATCCTGGCGCAGAAAGGCGCGCAGGGCCGCCGGGAAAGACACCCCGGTTTTCGGGTTGACGTTGACCTGGTTGATGCCGGGCACCTGGATTTCCACCGGGTCCTCCGCCGTGGAGATGTTGATCTCCGGGCTGTTCAGCAGGTTCAGCGCGGTGTACAGCGTGACCGTCTTGCCGCTGCCGGTCGGGCCGGTCACCAGAATCATGCCGTAGGGCTTCTGGATCGCGGTCATGAAGTCGTTCTGCTGCTGCTCCTCGAAGCCCAGTGCCTCGACGCCCAACTGGGCGCCGGCGGCGTCGAGGATACGCAGCACGATCTTCTCGCCATGCAGCGTCGGGCAGGTATTGACACGAAAATCCACGCCATGGTTCTTGGAGATGGCCAGCTTGATGCGGCCATCCTGCGGTATGCGGCGCTCGGCGATGTTCAGTCGCGCCATGACCTTCAGGCGTGCCGCCAGCCGTGCGGCGATGCTGTGCGGGGGCGCCGATGCCTCGTGCAAAACGCCGTCATGGCGGAAGCGGATGCGATAGGTTTTCTCGTAGGGTTCGAAATGGATATCCGATACGCCCTGGTTGATCGCGTCCAACAGGATCTTGTTGATAAAGCGCACCACCGGCGCCTCGTCGATCTCGGCATTGCTCTCGCTCAGTTCATCCGATTCGCCGACGCCGATGTCGAGATCACCGAGATCCTCGTCGATCAGGTCGGATACGCTCTGTTGCTTCGAACTGAGCGCCTTCTCGATCGTCAGCGCGAGCTTGTCTTCCTCGGCCAGTATCAGCTCGGTACTCAGTCCGGTATGGAACTTGATTTCGTCGAGTGTCTGATGGCTGGTCGGGTCGGATACCGCCAGATAGAGACGCTTGCCGCGCTTGAAAACCGGTAGCGCATGGTGCTTGGTGATGAGTTTTTCGTCGACCAGGTCGGTTTGCAACTCTTCCGTATTCACCGCGTTGAGATCGAAGATCGGAATGCCGAACGCCTGAGATGCCGAGATCGCGACATCCTGCGCATTGACCAGCTTGTGCTCGACCAGGTAGCGGGTCAGCGAGAGCTGCTGCTCGGCGGCTTTCTGTTGCGCGCTGGTGGCCTGCTCGTCACTGAGCTTGCCTTCCTGAACCAGGCGTCTGGCGAGGCCGTTGAGGTGGAATTTGGCTTGGGCTGTTGGCATGGCTTAGGCGTTCGTCTCGGGAAAAATGGCATGCCGGTGAAACGCCGGCGTCGAATGCGGCCAAGTATAGCTTAATTCGGGTGACTGCTTCCCGGACCTGCTCTATTTGTCGTCAGGCAGGCACGGGACTTGATGAGTTACGGACAGGCGGAAGCCGAGCTGCTGGTGTTGCTGGAATCGCAGCATTTCTGCATCCTGTTGTCGCAGCGTACCCAGGCGTTGCTGCTGATCTCGGTGACGACAACCGAATAGCTCGTGCTGTTGGCCGTGGTGATGACGTTGTAGGTGTAGCGATCCTGGTCGCCTTCCGGCCTCCAGCCCAGGTTGTTGCCCAGCGTGCCGCTGCCTCCGCTCCAGGAACCGCCGACATAGCTGTTGTTGTCGAGTTTGTAATCCTCCAGCGCCATTCTCAAGGAATCCATGTTGGAACGCGCGACGCCGAGGCGGGATGTAGTGATATAGCCGTTGTAGGCAGGAATGGCGATCGCCGCGACGATGGCGAGAATGGCCACGCTGATCATGGCCTCGATCAGGGTAAAGCCTTTATACAATATAGGGAGACGGATAAGATGCGGGTTCATGATTGATCCGTGCTGTTGACTCACATGGTGACAGAGTTTACCACGATGTTGGCGCTGTTCAGGTCGAGATAATTCGGTCGGGTGATGGTGACCACCTCGGCCCCCACTGTGTTGCTTTGCACGCTGATACCAATGGTGCCATTGCTACTGGCGGTAGTGGCGAAAGCGGGTCCACCGCCTGGCGCGGATTGGTTCTGCGGATTCAGAAGGTTGATCAGCAGACCGCTGGACAGCGTACTGACCGAGTGGTTTCCGGCGATACGCGCAAGGCGCAGCGTCAATTCGGCCTTGGTGGCTCGATACGCCTCGTCATAGTGATTATTGACCTTGGCCATGCGTGCCTCCTTGATGTAGTTGTTATAGGCAGGAATCGCGATGGCGGCCAGGATGGCGATGATCGCGACGACGATCATCAGTTCGATCAGGGTGAAGCCTGATTTATTGTTCATATAGCGCGGTTTTCCAGAGGAATCCTGTCCGCGCCATGGTGCGGTAACCATGGCGCGGATGGAATATCTACCGAGTTTAAAGGTTCGCGGCGGATACTGTGACGTTCTTACCGAGGTTCTGGCCGGCAAAGTTAGCAGGCTGGGATATGGTAACGATTTCTTGGCCTGCGGAGCCACTTACGGTGATGCCGATAGCGCCGGTGGTGGGGCTGGCTGAACTCGCATAAGCGTTGCCGCCACCGATCGGTGCTGACTGATCTTCCGGATTGACAATGTTGGCGATAACCACGTTCGCGGTTAACGCAGTCAAGTTGACCCCACGTGCCGCTTCAGCCGCGCGCTTGGCCAGCTCCGCTTTCACTGCGCGATAGGCTTCATCATAATGGTCCGTAACCTTCGCCAAGCGTGCTTCCTTGATGTAGTTTTGGTAAGCCGGGATCGCGATGGCGGCCAGGATGGCGATAATCGCGACGACGATCATCAATTCGATCAGGGTGAAACCGGATTGGGCTTTTTTCATGGATTACTCCGTTGGTTGGATAATTCAAATGTATAGACATGGCCAAGCCGTATTGCCGTGGAGGTGGCTCGACCCTTGGCAAGGGTACTTGCAGATGCCGTGCCAACTTTTCTTTCGTTGACTGTTTGGCGTCCGCGGCAGGCAAAGCTTTAGGGATAAAGTACGGGATAGGGGATCGGCATGCGTGGAATCGGCTCACGTTTTTGGTTTCAGCGGGCCTGATGCGGGACGCCGGGTGACAAAATTCGTCACATTGTGCCCTCAGTTGTCGATTTCGGTCTTTTCGATGCCGAGTTTTGCCAGCCGGTAGCGTAGCGCGCGAAAGCTCAGGCCCAGTTGGCGGGCGGCGGCGGTGCGGTTCCAGCGGGTGGCTTCCAACGCGGTCAGGATGCGCTGGCGCTCGATGTCGGCCAGGTAATCTTCCAGCGGCAGGTCGTCGTCGGGTTCGGCCGGGCCGCTGGCCGGGAGGCTGGCCGGCAGCATCAGGTCGGCGGCGGTGATGCGCCCGGCCTCGCAGAGCGCCGAGGCGCGTTCGAGGATGTTTTCCAGCTCGCGCACATTGCCGGGGTAGGCGTAATCGCGTAGCTGCCGCATGGCTTCCTTGTCTATCACGGGTTTTTCCAGACCGTTCTTGCGCGCGATGCGGATCAGGAAGTGTTCCGCGAGCAGTGGGATGTCGTCGGCGTGCTGACGCAATGGCGGCATGACCAGTTCGATGACGTGCAGGCGGTAGTAGAGGTCCTGACGGAACTGGCCGGATTCGACCAAGCCGGCGAGATCCTTGTGCGTGGCGCTGATCAGGCGGATGTCGACCGGTATCTCTTGCGCGCCGCCGACCGGGCGAATACGCCTTTCCTGGATCGCGCGCAGCAGCTTGACCTGCATCGCCTGTGGCAGGTCGGCGACCTCGTCGAGAAACAGGGTGCCGCCCTCGGCGCTTTGAAATAGCCCTTTCTTGTCCTGTGTGGCGCCGGTGAAGCTGCCCTTGACGTGACCGAACAACTCGCTTTCTACCAGGTCGGGCGGGATCGCACCGCTGTTGACGGCGATGAACGGCGCGGCGGCGCGCGGGCTGTTGGCATGGATCAGGTGCGCGGCGAGTTCCTTGCCGGTGCCGGATTCGCCGCTGACGAACACCGGCGCCTGGCTGCGCCCGAGCTTCAGTATGGTCTCGCGCACCCGGTTGATGGCCTCGGAGTTGCCGAGTAGCATCGGGCGTTCCGGATCGGTGCCGGGCTGTCCGCTTGCGTCGCCCGTTGGCGTGGCAGGCTCCAGCTTCAGCGCGGCGGCGATGAGCTGGCGCAGGTTGCCGAGATCGACCGGTTTGGAGATAAAGTCGAAGGCGCCGGCCTTCAGCGCGCTGATCGCGGTCTCCATGCTGCCGTGCGCGGTGATCACCGCGCACGGCATCGCCGGGTGGCGGCTGCCGATATGTCGCACCAGGTCGATGCCGTCGCCATCCGGCAGGCGCATGTCGGTCAGGCAGAGGTCGAAGTGTTCGCTTTCCAGGAGTTGTCGCGCGGTGCCCAGGTCGGCCGCCGAGCGGGTGCTGATGCCCATTCTGCCGAGGGTGATCTCCAGCAGTTCGCGGATATCCGGTTCGTCGTCGACGATCAGCGCGGTCGGAGTACTCATAGGCGGCCCTTGAAGGTCAGTCGAAAACAGCTGCCGCCGGTGGGTGGCGGGATATAGCGTAAGTCAATGTCGTTTAATTCCGCAAGCTCGCGGACGATATACAGCCCCAGGCCGGTACCGCTGTTGCGTGTCGTGAAAAAGGGCTCGAAGATGCGATTGACGGTGTCGGGCGGGATGCCGTTGCCGTTGTCGATGATGTCCAGCACCGGGTTTTTCGATTCCCGGGTCAGGCCGCCGCACAGCGTGATCTTGAGCGATTCCATCGGCTGACCGCCATGCACGACCGCGTTGCGCACGATGTTCAGGACGATCTGCGCGAGCTGGCTGGGGTCGGCGATGACCCGCGTGTTTTTCGGCGTGATCGCGATACGCCAGCGTTTGTCGCCGAGACCCAGTCCGGCCTGATTGTCCGTTATCAACTTGTCCAGCCAGTCTGCCAGCCGTAGCGCCTCGAATGCCGCCTGGGTGCGCCGTGACAGGCCGAGGACATCCTCGATGACGCGGTTCACGCGCTCGGTGTTGTCGTGGATGATCTGCGTCAATCGTCGGTCGGCGTCGTTCAGCTCCGGCGATTCCCCGAGCAGTTGGGCGGCATGCCCGATGGCGCCCAGCGGGTTGCGGATCTCGTGCGCGATACTCGCGGTCAGCTTGCCCAGCGAGGCGAGTTTCATGCGTGTCGCCTGGCGGTTCACCTCGCCGCTGTCCTTGATCAAGAGCATGATGCCCTGGTGCTCGGCCAGGCCGATACGGGTGAATTGCAGATTCAGTTGGCGTTCGCCGGGCAGGTTGACATCCAGATTGTCGATGCTGCCCCGTTGCTCGCGCCAATGGTTCAGCGCGCGGGCCAGCGCGGGCGAGATCTCCTCCAGCGGCGCGCGTGGCGGCGCGACCGGCATGTCGAGCAGTTGCCAGGCGGCCTCGTTGGCCATGCGCAGCACGCTGTTGTCGTCGACCACCGCGAGACCGGCCTGCATGTGTTGAATAATATAGTTGTTCAGCTCCGACAGGCGCGCCAGTTCGGCACCGCGCTGGTGGGCGAGATACTCGGATGACTTCAGTCGTTGGCTCAGGTTGCTGGCGAGTACCGCGATGGCGAAAACGGCGATGCCGAACAGGCCGGCCTGCACGTAGCCGTTGGTCGGCGCGTCGAGATAGAGCACCGCGTAGAGCTGCTCGGCGAGTACGCTTACCGCGGCCAGCGCGGCGAAGGTCAGCGCGGCGCGGGTGTCGATCAGGGTGGTGGAGATCGCCAGCGAGATCAGCAACAACATGCCGATGCCGGAGCCGATGCCGCCACTGGCATGCATCAGCAGCACGGTCGCGACGATATCGCCGAAGATCATCAGATAGACCTGGTGATGAAAGGCTGGCTGGCGCAGCGTGACGAGTAATGCGGCGATGACCGTGCTGGCGAAATACAGCAGGCTGACCAGGGCGAACAGCAACGGCTCGCGCTGGCCGAAATACTGGTGGCTGTCGGGGTAGAAGAAGTAGACCAGCGCGAGCAGGGCGCTGAGCAGTACCCGGTAGGTGGCCAGCAGGGTCAGAAGCCGCCAGCGACGCCCCGGGCGGTTGCCGCGGTCAGTCGTCGTGGTGTTCGGCATGTTCCCGGCTGCAATACCAC
>JALULB010000203.1 GCA_027041035.1 Sedimenticola sp.
AACGTCGGCACCCTGAAACGGCCACTCAGCCGCGACGATGCCCTGGCCGGGAACGACCTCCCGGCGAACCTGTTCTCGCACAACTCGCAGCGCGACATGTGGATGACCGCCAACGCCCGCGACATGCAGCGTAGCGGCTGGGCCGGACGTCTCGCCGATACCCTCGGCGGCGGCCCGTTCTTCAACATCAGCGTCACCAGCCGTAACCTGATGCAACGTGGCAGTCGTGACGCCCTGACGATCGCCGAAGAGGTCTACCCGTTCGACGACTTCTACCGCCTGCGCGGCGGCGACACAGACCTCGGCCAGCCCTATCGCCAGATGATCCTCGCCGCGCGCCAGCATCCCAACCTGTTGGTAAAGAACTTCGCCGACATGCGACAAGCCGAACTCGAGCTGCTCGAAGCCGCCGGCGGCATGCTCGAAGGCATCGAGACGCACATCGAGTTTCCAACCGGCGTCGACGAGACCGGCCGGCCACTGGGTTCGCAGCTCGCCCAGGTCTCGCGCCTGCTACAGGCGCGGCAGATTCCCGGCAATGTCCCCGGCGATCCGCCACGCCAGATCTTCTTCGTCAACTATCATGGCTGGGACACCCACAATACGCCGCTACACAGCGACAGTCATCTGGTCGACTACCTCGACGAATCACTTCACGCCTTCTACCAGGAACTGCGTATCCTCGGCCTGGAGAACCAGGTCACCACCTTCACGATATCCGACTTCGGCCGCTCGCTGACACCCAACGGATCGGGCACCGATCACGGCTGGGGCGGCCATGCCTGGGTGATGGGCGGCGCGGTATCCGGCGGCATCCACGGCACCATGCCGGCGGTCCAGATCGACTCCCCCGACGCCATCGACGACCGCGTGATACCGACCACCTCCGTCGAGCAATACCTCGCGACGCTGGCCACCTGGCTGGGCGCCGACAATGCCGACATCGGCGTGGTGTTTCCGAACATCGGCAGTTTTCCGGCCTCGAACCTGGGGCTTTTCGTATAGCTGTCAGGGAGAAGGAAGCATCTTGCCGGATCGCGACCAACCAGGCTATTCGACGGGTCCATCCGGATCACACAGCTGGCAGCGACAACGACCATCCGCCATCAAGCCGGCGTGGCTGGATTCCAATCGGCGGATGATGTCGTCGCTGCCCAGCTCCTCGATAGCCGCTTCGTCGACCTCGAAGTGCGTCGACGTCTCGCCTTTCTGCGTGTGGCATGGCGACGGCTCCGGGTGATACAGCGCATAGCCTCCGCGCTCCATCGGCAGAAAGCTGTTGTGCTCCGCAAACCTGTCACCGACGCCGCTGGGCGTAAAACCGGCCGGCTGCAGGATGTCACGCGCCAGCCCTTCCAGCTCCCCGGCCAGCCAGTGTTCGGCCCAATGCGCCGCCACTCGCGCCGAGACCTCTCCCAGGCCGGCGCAACCCGAGAAGGACAGTTGCACGTACCATTCCGCCGGCGCGTCCTCGCCCTCGCGTTCGCCACGCAAGGCAAGCGAGGCGACGCCGACATCCAGGTAATCCCGTACCGCGCGGGTCGCGGGCCAAGGCTCGGGAAAGCGCGCGTCCAACCATGTACCGAAACGCTCAAGCAACGGCGTCAGCGCCCCGGAAGGCAGTTCCATGAACATCCGCGACGCGCCCAGGGAATTCCAGCGTGGCTGCCGGACCGGCCGCCGCTTCAGCAACCGATCCACAAGGGTCCGCTTGGCGGGACGTGGTCTGAGCAGGCTTTCATCCACCGTACCAGCGATGAAACAAGCATATCCACCCATAGGCTTCTCCTTACGCGTATGATTCGTCCACAAGGATGAACTCCTCTCCATCCCGGAACAAGCGGACCAGGGAATCGAGGATCGTCGACGTGAATTCCCCACCCACCAAGAAACGGCCTTCCAGCGCCAGTTTTCCCGGGAAGCCCGCCGGTTCCTCTATCCGGAAGCGGAAATCGACGGCTCCCGTCGCGGTAAGTTCCAGCAAGGCATCGAAGCGGGAACCGCCGTGCAGACCGACCGATCCCGCCCTGTCCCGCTCCAATGCCTCCAGGCGGGACACGAGATCATCCGGCTGGTCAAAATAGATATCACCGTGACGCAGCCGGCAGCCATGGTAGGACAGATCGATAACAAAATGGGGCGTGTCGGTCACCTCCGGCCAGTATGCTCTCTGCATGCTCAGACTGTTCTTCATCATCGGACTCTTTCGCAAACCATTCTATAGCCGGCGACAAGCATACCCTTCAGGGCCAGGGACTGACAAAACGCGCAATTCAGCGAAATCGCTCGATACGAAACGCCTCGATCGGCAGATCACAGCCGCCATCGAGGATCAGTTCGGAGAGTATCCTGCCGACGATCGGCGACAACTGGAATCCATGCGCGGAGAAACCGAAGGCATGCCAGGCGTCCGGCGATACACTGCTGGCGCCGATCACCGGCAGGTTGTCCGGCATGAAGGCCTCGATACCCGCCCAGGCGCGCACGATGCGCACGTTGTCCAACTGCGGAAACAGCGCCATCACGGTGCGCGCGCTGGTCGCGAGTCTGGCCCAGTTCAGCGTCGTCGTCTGATGCTCGAAATCCAGTTCGGCCATGTGCGCGCCGCCGATCAACAGCGTGCCGTTCTGCATCTGCTTGAACGACAATTTGCGACTCGCCGCGCCGAGTACCGGTTCGACGAAAGGTGGCAGTCGTTCGCTGATCATCAGCATCGGCGCGCCGGGGCGCAGCGGCACGGGCTCACCCAGCGCGTCGGCGACATGGCCGGCCCAGGCGCCCGCGCAGTTCACCAGCAACGGCGCGCGGAACTCGCCCTTCGGCGTCGTCAGGCGCCAACCACCGGAGGCGTGCTCGATGCCGTCGACGCGGGTTCCGGGATAATGCGCCACGCCCAGCGAACAAGCCTTGCGGCGGAAGGCCGTCAGCGCGTGGAAAGGCCGGGCGTAACCGTCGTCACGACACATCAGGCCGCCCTTGCAGTGCGGCGCCAGTGCCGGCACCCGCCGGTACAGCTCGTCGCGATCGATGATCTCCTCGTGCGCGTAACCCAGGCCCCGCACCAGCGCGGCGCGTTCTTCCAGCAGGCGCATGTCGGCGTCGCTCTCGGCGACCCGGATCTGGCCGGGGAAACGCGCGTCGCAGTCGTTGTCGAGCAACGATTCGATATGACGCCAGATGTCGGCGGCGGCCACCGACA
>JALULB010000204.1 GCA_027041035.1 Sedimenticola sp.
ACTCAGCTAACCGCTGAAATGCGCCAGCTCTGCGTTCAAAAATGGTCATTTACACGTGTAAAATCACATTTTTTGCCTTGATCTGACGCATTTCAGCGGCGATCTGAGCAGTTACCCTTTATTTGAGCTACTCGCTGAGTAGTTACTTCTGGTTTAGCTATTCAACGCACCTTGACCTGTTTCTTCAACTCGTTGGTGAACCAGGCAATCAACGTGCCGAGCAGCTTGGCCTCGCGCTTGTCGCACTGATCCTGAAGATGAAACAGGCGCCGTTGCAGGTCGACCGCCAGCGCCTGATGCTTGTCCAACTCTTCCTGCATGCGCACCAGTTTCACCCTTGCCCGTTGCAGCTCCGCGCTGAGGTGCTCCGGATCCAGCCGGGTTTCCGTCAACACCTTGCCAAAGGCGGCCTCCTTCAACAGCCGGGTCTTCTCCAGCATGCCCGATTCATCGGTATTCGCATTCGGGTAGATGCGCAGCAACTCCTCCATCAGCAACGAGCCCTCGAATGTCGACAATACCCCCTGCTGAATCTGTCGCTGCAACGCCCGGCGTGGAACCTTCACCATTCTGGCCGCCTGCGAAAGGCTGAGAAAACGCGCCATACTTCCTCCTCTTTGTGATATCCGGCTGGATGCCCGGCATATAGCCTCCGCCAGCCAAGCCTCGGAACGCTCGTATGCACGCTTGCATCCGACGTTTGGCTGGCGGAGGCTACAGCATCCTTGGCTCAGTATAGACCACTCCTGTCAGCTTGCTTTACATCGCCGTTGCCGAATCCCCACAGTGCTGATATAGTCACGCGAACCACAAGTTTTAAGCCTTTGGTTTTTAGACCGATTTTCCAATGTCCCCTGATTCGCCGCCAGCGTGACAACGCTTGGCGCGCGCGGGGGCATTCGCGGTTTTTATCAGCACGTCTGTCGCCGTTAACGAGAACCTGGATGCCCTGTCGCGCGGATACCCGCCCCGGATACCCCAGAACAATCGGCATGATGGCCGCGCAACGATGTCATTCCGTTGCGCGCCCGGTACTGGCAGAAACCGCAAAGCGCTGTCGTCGGCTGTATTGCAACCGTATGACTTTACTGAACAACCGCCCGCATGATACTGATTTTTAACGTGAATCGATAACACGTTAAGGCTCCATCTCAAGCGTGCATGGAACCGGACATCCTACAATGAAAAGAATGTTGATCAACGCGACTCAACCCGAAGAGTTGCGCGTCGCCATCGTCGATGGCCAAAAGCTGTTCAATCTCGATATCGAAACCCCCGCCCGCGAACAAAAGAAATCCAACATCTACAAAGGCCGCATCACCCGCGTCGAACCCAGCCTGGAAGCCGCCTTCGTCGATTACGGCGCCGAGCGCCACGGCTTCCTCCCGATGAAGGAGATCGCGCGCGACTACTTCTCCGAAGAGGCCCGCCGGCAATCCGGCCGCGTCAGCATCGACAAGGCCATCTCCGAGGGCCTCGAGGTCGTCGTCCAGGTGGAGAAAGAGGAGCGCGGCAACAAGGGCGCGGCGCTGACCACCTTCGTCTCGCTGGCCGGCCGCTCCCTGGTGTTGATGCCGAACAACCCGCGCGCCGGTGGCGTGTCGCGGCGCATCGAGGGTCAGGACCGCAGCGACCTGCGCGAAGCCCTCAGCCAGCTCGAATACACCGACAACATGGGCCTGATCGTGCGCACCGCCGGGGTCGGCAAATCGGTCGAGGAGCTGCAATGGGATCTGGACTACCTGACCCATCTGTGGTCGGCGATCACCACCTCCGCCGGCGAGCGCAAGGCGCCCTTCCTGATCTACCAGGAAAGCAATGTCATCATCCGCTCGATACGCGATAGCCTGCGTGGCGACATCGGCGAGATCGTCATCGACAACAAGGATGCCTTCGAGGAAGCCAGGCAGTTCACCTCGCAGGTGATGCCGCAGTTCACCAAGAAACTGCGCTACTACGACGACGAAGTGCCGCTGTTCTCGCGCTACCAGATCGAAAGCCAGATCGAGACCGCGTTCCAGCGCGAGGTACGCCTGCCCTCCGGCGGCGCCATCGTCATCGATCCGACCGAGGCGCTGACCTCGATCGACATCAACTCGGCACGCTCGACGAAGGGCGCGGATATCGAGGAAACGGCGCTACACACCAATCTCGAGGCGGCCGACGAAATCGCCCGTCAGTTGCGCCTGCGTGATCTCGGCGGCCTGTTCGTCATCGACTTCATCGACATGACGCCGAACCGCAATCAGCGCGCTGTCGAGAACCGTCTGAAGGAAGCCCTGAAACAGGATCGGGCGCGCGTCCAGATCGGCCGTATCTCCCGCTTCGGCCTGCTGGAGATGTCCCGTCAGCGGTTGCGGCCGTCGCTGGGCGAATCCAGCGAACAGGTCTGCCCACGCTGCTCCGGCCATGGCACGGTACGTAGCGCCGACTCACTCGCCCTGTCGGTGCTGCGACTGATCGAAGAAGAGGCGATGAAGGAGAATACCGGCAAGATCCAGGCGCAACTGCCTGTCGAGGTCGCCACCTTCCTGCTGAACGAGAAACGCGATGTCGTGCATGACATCGAGCAACGGCAAAACGTCAGCATCGTGATCCTGCCGAATCCGCATATGGAAACCCCGCACTACCAGGTCGAGCGGGTACGCACCCAGGATGTGGAGGGCGAGGCCCAGCTGGCGAGTTACCAGATGATCGGCGAGCCGGAGACGCCCGCCGCGATCGAGGAGAACCGCGCCCCGGCGCCACGCGCCGAGCGCCCGACGGTGAAACCGATCATGCCGGACACACCGGCGCCCCAGTCGGCGCCGCGCGACAAGGCCGACAGCCGCAAGGCGAAAGGCCGAAAGAAGACCGCGCCGAAGAAAGTGGAAAAGCCGGCGCCAGAACCAAGCTTCATCCGCCGCCTGATCTCATCGCTGTTCTCCATCGAACCACTGGCGGTGAAGAGTTCGACGGAGCAAGCCGCCGATAACCAGCCCGAAGCCTCCCCGGAGGAGCGTGGAGGATCGCGTTCGAACAACCGCCGTCGAAGCAGCGGCAATCGCGGCGGGCGGAACAGAAGCAGCAACCGGAATGGAAACCGCGATAGAAGCGAGCAGAACCCAGGCGGCAACCGGCGACCGGAAGCCAAGCCGAAACCCGCGAGAAAACCCCGCCGGGCCAGCGAGAACAG
>JALULB010000205.1:0-1726 GCA_027041035.1 Sedimenticola sp.
CACCGTGACGCGCGTACCCGATGCATGCGCGGCGGGATCGACGAAGCCAGCGATCACCGCGAGAAAACGACCCGAGGACTGGCCCTCGATATCCGGCAGGCCATTGCCACTCAGCGGTCGCGACAGGATCTCCAGCACCGAACTGCTGTTGTGATTGCGCACCCCGACCAGGGTACCGCCCCAGCGCACCGGCCTGCCGAGGAAGGCCGACGGGTCGGCGCCGACCTCAGCCAGGGATACCGCGCCGGGCGGCGCGCTGGCGACCGGATTCGGCGTCGTGCTGGCGCAGCCGGCGAGCACCGCCAGCAGGCCGAACAACGAAACGCGACGCATCAGGATCGAGAAGATTGCCATAGTACCCTTAACAATAGCATCAAGCCGGCGGTCGCGGCGATACCCGCGCCCCAACCGGTGAGCAACGGTGGCAGCGCGCCGGCCAGGGTATTCAGGCCGATACCGCCAAGCAGCAGGCTGCCGCCGCCGACGGCGCCCACGGTGCGCCGGTTGGCCTCGCGCAATTCATCGCGCAATGCATCGAGCTGACGTGACTGCCATTGCAGTTCCAGCCGGCCGTTCGCCGCGTCGTTGAGCACCCGGTAGGCCAGTCGGGGCACCTCCGGCAACTGCTCCGACGCCTCCGGCAGGCCCGCCTTCAGCCGCTTGGCGAAGGCGCGTGGCCCGACCTGGGTCTTGATCCAGCGCTCCATGAAGGGCTTCGCCGTGGTCCACAGATCCAGCTCGGGATACAACTGGCGCCCCAGGCCTTCGATATTCAGCAGGGTCTTCTGCAACAACACCAGTTGCGGCTGAATCTCCATGTTGAAGCGCCGCGCGGTCTGGAACAGGCGCAACAGAAAGTAGCCGAAGGAGATCTCCGACAGCGGTTTCTCGAAGATCGGCTCGGAGACCGTGCGAATCGCCGCCTCGAACTCCTCGACACGGGTGCCCTTCGGAATCCAGTTCGACTGCACGTGCAACTCGGCGACACGCCGGTAATCGCGGTTGAAAAAGGCCAGCAGATTCTCGGCCAGATAACGCTGGTCCTCGGTGGTCAACGTGCCCATGATGCCGAAATCGACCGAGATATAGCGCCCGCCCGGCTCGACGAAGATGTTCCCCGGATGCATGTCAGCATGGAAGAAGTTGTCGCGGAACACCTGCGTGAAGAAGATCTCGACGCCGCGTTCACCAAGCAGTTTCATGCTGATGCCACGCCGCTTGAGCTCGTCGACCTGCCCGACCGGGATGCCATATATGCGCTCCATCACCAGCACGTTCTGGCGCACGTGATCCCAATACACCTCGGGCACGTAGAGCATCTCGCTATCCAGGAAGTTGCGCCGCAGCAGGGTCGCGTTGGCCGCCTCGCGACTCAGGTCCAGCTCGTCGAGCAGGGTCTTCTCCATCTCGTGCACGACATCCACCGGACGCAGGCGCTTGCCGTCGCCCCAGTAACGCTGAGCCATGCGTGCCAGGGTATACAGCAGGCGTACATCCTGCTTGATGACCTTCTCGATGCCCGGCCGCAACACCTTCACGACGACCTCCTCGCCGCTCTTCAGGCGCGCGGTATGCACCTGGGCGATGGAGGCGGAGGCCAGCGGATTCTGCTCGAACCCGGCGAATATCTCGTCGACCGGCTGGCCGAGCGCCTGCTCGATCACGCGCTGGGCCTCGTCACCGGGGAACGGCGGCACGCGATCCTGGAGCTTGACCAGTTCATCGA
>JALULB010000205.1:1736-3170 GCA_027041035.1 Sedimenticola sp.
CGAAGATCGGCCCGAGATCCTCCAGCGCGCGACGCAGACGCAGGCCGAACGGAATCTCCTGGTCGCGGCGACGCCAGTAGAACGGTGAGACGTACTTGAGAAAGCGCACCGGGCGAAACAGATGCGTCGCCAGGATCACCTCGTCCAGGCCGTGCCGCAACAGCACCCAGTTGATATACAGCAGACGCGCCAGCTCACGCATCGGCGGCGGGTTTCAGCTTGCGTTCCAGCACCTGAATGCGTGCCGCGAGGCGCTCGGCATCATCGCGCAGGATATCCACGGCATGGAGGAAATCCTCGACCTCGAAGCGGTTCGGCGTGGCGCGCAACTCCTCTTGCAGATACTCTTGCGCATCCTGCCTCGCGGTATCCGCCGTCTCGCCGAGCCAGCCGCGCAGGCGACGCACGCCACCGCCGAGCGCATGCGCGAGGGTGTCGCCGGTGAGTTTCGACAGCAGCTCCTCCCAGTCCAGATCGACGCCAGCGAGAATCTCGCCGAAGCGTTGCGCCACGCCCTGGTCGCCGAGCATCTCGACCTGACCGCTGAACAGCGGCCCGGTTCTGTCATCCCCGAAGCTCAGCTTGCGGAAACCGGACAGGGTACCGCGCAACAGCGCGTCCGGCTCGCCCTCGATATGCCGTTGCACCAGGGTGCGCCTCGGACCAGGAACGAAATACAACGGCCAGCCAAGTTCGACCAGCTCAATGCCGACGACCTTGCCGTGCAGGCTGGCGAGCCGTTCCACGCTGTATGGATCGATCGACAGCGCCTTGTTGAAACCGGCCTCGATGGCCGCCAGGATCAGCGCTTCGGTGGACATAGCTATTGATCTACCTCAACATCTATATGATCGCTCGCTTTCTCTAATGCTCTGCGAATTAGCCTAGCGGAATAATAAGAAAGCGTATCAGCAATCATCAACATGCCAATTGTCATATATATCAAAGATCCGGTAAGCAACAATAACACCCCATCAAAGCCATCCGGCAGCACTACCGGAACAATGCCTACCATCGACACGCTAACAAACACTAGAGTAAAACCAAAGATCAAATTGAAGTAATAGCGAAACTTGGCAAATCTTGATATTATTATTGAGATCTTTGATCGGCCAAATGATATATAAGGTAAGGCTCGCTTAAAATGAGAAAAATTTATACCATCAACTAAATTATTAGCGGTTCGAAGCAGCACCTCCCTTTCTACCCTACACAAACTAATATCCGTAGCTAATTTAAAATATTCATTCACCAACTCCTCTTCTACACGCTCCTTTGTTAATCCTGACAAAAAGTTGCTTTCCAGCGCCTCGCGCAAACGCCCAATCCTCTTCCTTTTTCGATCTTCAAAAAAAGCCATTATCCGTTTGTAATTAAACACAAACGAAACAACAACGATCACCAAGACAATAAGATAATTGCCATTATTTAAAC
>JALULB010000206.1 GCA_027041035.1 Sedimenticola sp.
GTTCGCGATCTCGATACACGCGACGACCTCATGGCCCGACGCTGCCGCCCGATCAGCGGACAACGCGCCACATTTGCGAAAAACCTGTTAAAGTCCCCATGATTCCCGCACTGAGGCAGCAAGGGTGAGAAGAATCGGCATCATCATGGATCCTATCGACAGGATCTCCATCCATAAAGACAGCACTTTCGCGATGATGCTGGAGGCACAGCGGCGAGGCTGGCAACTCTGGTACATGCGGCAACACGACATCCGTCTTGAACAAGGACGGGTACTCGCGCGGGCCAGTGTTGTCAGCGTGCGCGACGACCCGGCTGACTGGTACCGACTGGAAGCCCCGGCGGTGATACCACTTGGCGAGTTGGATGTCATCCTGATGCGAAAAGATCCGCCGGTTGACGCCAACTACGTCTATTGTACCCAGCTACTCGACCTGGCTGAACAACACGGCTGCCGCGTCGTCAACAGACCCAGCGCGCTCCGCGACATCAATGAGAAACTGGCCGTCGCCCACTTTCCCGATCTGACTCCGGCCACGCTGGTGGGTTACAGCGCCTCCGACTTCAAGACGTTCCTCGACAAGCAGCGGGACATTATCCTGAAACCACTCGACGGCATGGGCGGGAGATCGATCTTCCGCGTCCGCGAGAACGACCCGAACGTGAATGTCATCCTCGAAACCCTGACGGCGGACGGCAACCGCCCGGCAATGGCGCAGCGCTATGTTCCGGCGATACGCGACGGCGACAAACGCATCCTGCTCATCGATGGGGAACCCGTGCCCTACGCGCTCGCAAGAATACCCGCGAAAGGCGAGACCCGTGGCAATATCGCGGCGGGTGGCACCACACGGGGCCAGCCGCTGAGCCAGGATGACCGCAGAATTGCCGAAGCGGTCGGCCCATTCCTACGCGACAATGGCGTGCTGTTCGCCGGGATCGATGTAATCGGCGACCAACTGACGGAAATCAACGTCACCAGCCCCACTTGCATTCGTGAACTGGATCAACAGTTCGAACTGAATATTAGCGCCATGCTCTTCGATCGCATAGAAGCCACTTGACCGGTCATGACAAAGCTGTACTCGGACTTACCCCAGCGGTTCCCCCGGATTGCCGCCACGCTAGGATTGATACTACTTCTGGCGGCATGCATTCCTTCCTCAAACCCGGTCTATAATCATCGGGCGAAACTCCCCGGCACGTTTGTCGACATCACTGTCATCGGCGCGCCCAAGGAGCAGGCCAGAAAAGCAATTGCCGAAGTCGTCGACGAACTGACCGCCATGCACGCGCTGTGGGGTCACCCCGACGCCCCGCCCCTGGCCAGGACAAACCGCCTGTTACCCACGGGAAAGCGCTTCAGCGTCGCACCCTCGATCATGCCGCTGATCAAGATCGGCAAACGCTTGTACGCCAAGTCCAACCACCTGATCAATCCTGCCGCCGGCAAGCTCAACGCCTTGTGGGGACTCCAGCAACGGGTTGGGGAGGCGTGCCGCCCGGTACCCGGCAGAAAACAGATCGACGCATTGATCTCGCAAAACATCGGCATGGACGACATCGAGATACACGGCATTCAAATCTGCGCGAGGAACCCGAATGTCCAACTCGATTTCAGCGGGCTGAAGAGAGGTTACGGCATCGATCTCGCGATTCAGCGCATGCAAGAGATGGGCATAGAGAACGCGCTGGTCAACGTCGGAGGTGACTTGCGAGCCATCGGCTCCCGACGTGGCGTGCCATGGCGTATCGCACTGCGCAACCCGAGTGGCGGAGGGGTGCTCGGCAGCGTGGATATTTCCGGCGACGAAAGCGTGTTTACCGCCGGCGATTATGTCCCAAGCAATCGTTGCAATGGGATCGACAGACAGCATATCATCGACCCCAGAACCGGGCGACCGATCGAGCATACCTATTCGGTCACGGTCATTCATCCCAGCGCGACCATCGCCGATGCCGCGGCAAACGCACTGTTTATCGCCGGCCCCGGAAAATGGCGGGACATTGCCCGACAGTTGGGTGTCGACCAAGTACTCCTGGTGACCACCAACGGCAAGATTGAGATAAGCGACAAGATGCGCCGCCGTACCACCCTGATTGGAAATCGCTGAACCATGGCGACATTGACAGACAACTCCTTTGACCGACTCGGCATCATGCTATTTGCCGCCGTCGTGATCCACGCGGTGGTGATTCTCGGCATCACCTTCGACTTCACGGACCGCGCCTCGCAACCCCCCGCGCAGCGCACCCTGGATATCATCGTGGTACACCAACCGAAAAAAAGCGAACCCGTTGATGATGCGCGTTTTTTCGCACAGGCAGCGCAACAAGGCGGCGGAGAAACCGAAATAAAGGAGCGTCCCACCAGTCGGCCCAGCCAGCCCATTCCACCGACGCCAAGCAACATCCAGCCCACCTCGACGCCCACGGAGACGAGCATTCCGGAAACACCCGTCAAGGCCGACAAGGTTGTAACGGTGAAGAAATCCGCCGTGAAGGTGGTAAACCGGGAACACGACAGCAAGACGCCAAATAAAAAAAGCGCCCCGACGCTGCAAGAGATACTCGCGTCGACCAACCAGCAGATCAGCGAACTCACGGCCGAGATCGATAGGCGCAACCAGATGTTTTCGCAAAAAAGTCGCAGAAAACACATCAGCGCCGCGACCAAGGAGTATCTCTACGCCGGCTACCTCGACGCTTGGCGCCGCAAGGTCGTGCGCGTTGGAAACCTGAACTATCCAGAGGAAGCAAAGCGCAAGAAACTCTATGGAGAACTGGTGCTGCATGTCGCGGTACGCGCGGATGGCACACTGGAACGCGTGCGTATATTGCGCAGCTCGGGTATCAAGGTTCTCGATGACGCGGCGATACGTATCGTGAAGCTGGCGGCGCCCTACGCCCCCTTCCCCGCGGAAATCCGCAAGCATGTCGACGTACTCGACATCACCCGAACCTGGCAGTTCGGGGATGACAACCAACTCTTCACCCGGTAGAAACGAGCCTATGCATGTAGCCACGATCCCAGGAAAAGGACTCAGATTGGATACGATACTGACTTTTTGTCTCGGCCTGCTTTTTTCAGCCACGTCCATCCATGCGGAGATGTATAAATGGGTAGACGCCTCCGGCCGGACGGTGTACTCACAACCC
>JALULB010000207.1:0-1701 GCA_027041035.1 Sedimenticola sp.
AAGACAGCCCGCGCGCTGCGCCGGCGAGAGGTCTTGCTGCAGGAATACGCCGAGGTGACCAGTCAGCATATCGAGCTGCGCGGTCGGATTCGCGAGCTGATGCGCCTGGCGTGTCGCATGCTGTCGCTGCATTACGGATTGATCGTCAATGTGCGCGAGGGCGCGCTGAATATCATCGAACGTTATCCGCTGGGGCGGAATCTGCCGTTGCCGGATATTGCCTTCGTCAAGGATGTGTTGCGCGCGGAAGGTCCGCTGGTACGTAGCGGAAGCCAGGATTCGGAGAGTCCGAATATCACCAGCGAGGCGGCTCCCGCCGCGTTCGTGGCCTTGCCGCTGGAGGTGTTTGGGCGGCGCAATTTCGCGCTGTTGATTGCCTCCGATGTCACCGCGCCGGCGCCGTTCTCGCGCGAGGATATCAGCCTGCTGGCGCTGTTTCGGGACTGGATGTCCGCGACCCTGACGAACGAGGCGCAGGAACGCCTGATCTTTCGTCAGAAAGAGCGTGCCCAGGTTACCCTTGAATCCATCACCGAGGCGGTGATCACCACCGACAAACGCGGTATCGTCGATTATATGAACCCGGTGGCGGAGATGTTGACCGGTCGATCGGAGGCGGAGGCGCGCGGTCTTCCGGCGGCGGATCTGCTGCATCTGTTGCGCGAGTCATCGCGCGAGGCCATCGAGAACCCGGTGATGCGCTGCCTGCGCATGCAGAAGGTCGTGGTGCTTGCCGAGGATCTGCTGCTTCGCAGCGAGAAGGGTAAGGAATACGCGGTCGAGGGATCGTTCGCGCCGATTCGTGATCGGCGTGGGGATCTGTCGGGCACGGTGACCATACTGCATGATGTCAGCCAGGCGCGCGAGATGGCGACCCGCCTCAGCTACCATGCCAGCCATGATGCCCTGACCGGCCTGTGCAACCGGCGCGAGTTCGAGACCCGGCTGAAGGCGGCGCTGGATTCGGCACGCGGCGGCAAGCATACGCATGCCTTGCTGTACATGGATCTCGATCAGTTCAAGATCGTCAACGATACCAGTGGGCATACCGCCGGCGATAACCTGCTGAAGCAGATTGCCGACGAACTTCAGCGCCACATCGATGACGACGACACCCTCGCGCGGCTGGGTGGCGATGAATTCGGCGTGTTGTTGCTGGATTGTGATGTCTCGCATGCGCAACTGGTCGCCGATCGCCTGCTGCAAGCGGTCAAGGCGTTTCGCTTCGTCTGGCGGCATCGTACCTTCGAGGTCGGCATGAGTATCGGGTTGGTGCCGATCGGGCGCGGCTGCGGTCATCTGTCGCAACTGATGAGCGCGGCGGATACCGCCTGTTACGCGGCCAAGAACGAAGGCCGCAACCGGGTGCACCTGTACGAGGTGGACGATGCGGCGGTCACCCAGCATCGCGGTATGATGGAATGGGCGGTCACCATCAACGCCGCCTTACAATTGAACCGCTTCGTGCTGTTCCGGCAACCCATTCAGGCGCTGTCGGCGCCGGCGGGCAAGCGTCATTACGAGATTCTGCTGCGCTTGCGTCGCGAGGATGGCAGCCTGGTCGAACCCGGGCATTTCATCCCGGCGGCGGAACGTTTCGACATGATGCCGGCGGTGGATCGCTGGGTGATACGCTCGGTATGCAAGTATCTGGCGGCCCAGCCGGAGGACGAGCGCGACACGATCGATTACTCCATCAAT
>JALULB010000207.1:1711-3158 GCA_027041035.1 Sedimenticola sp.
CTCCAGCCTGCATCGGGCCATCGAGCTGGTGCGCGAACTGCGGTCCATCGGCTGCAAGTTCTCGCTCGATGATTTCGGCGCGGGCTTTTCCTCGTTCAGCTACCTGAAGAACTTTCCGCTGGATTACCTGAAGATCGACGGTGCCTTCATCAGTGGCATTATCGATGATCCGGTCGACCAGGCGATGGTCAAGGCCATCAACGATGTAGGCCATACGATGGGGATTGAAACCATTGCCGAGTATGTGGAGTCGGAGGAGATATCCATGCTGTTGCGCAAGATCGGAGTCGACTACGCGCAGGGTTTCTGGATTGCGCGGCCCGAGCGCCTCGTGCTCGGCGAGCGGGTGTCGACGCTCGACGCGAAAGAAATCCTATCGAAATCCGGTCGTTAAGCCGATCAATTCTGTATTCCGAGAACAAGCGAGCGAACCTGAACATGTTGATAAAACGCAATCCCGGCATATCTTCGTCGGAGATCACCGACAGGGCGGTGTGGGAACAGCGGCGGGATTTTCTGCGCATGGCGGCGCTTGCCGGCATCGGCCTGGCCGGCTGCACGCCCACCGAATCGGAAGGCGGCAGCCGTGAACCCGTCGTTCACGGCGCACCGATAAAGGGCATCGTCAAGAGCCGTTATCGTGTTGATCAAAAGCCGACCGACTACGCCGATATCACCACCTACAACAATTTCTACGAGTTTGGCATCGGCAAGAGCAAGCCAGCGCGGAACTCGCGTGATTTCGTCACCCGCCCGTGGAATATTCGCGTCGAGGGCGAATGCGAGGCGCCAGGCGAACTGGGAATAGAAGACATCCTCGCGGGCTTTACCCAGGAGGAGCGCATCTACCGCTTTCGCTGTGTCGAGGCCTGGTCCATGGTGATCCCCTGGGTGGGCTTTCCATTGGCGGATCTGCTGAAGCGCTTCAAGCCGACCTCGAAGGCACGCTACGTGGCTTTCGAAACCCTCTATGATCCGAAGCGCATGCCGGGTCAGAAGCGTCGCGTACTCGACTGGCCCTATCGCGAAGCCTTGCGCATGGACGAGGCGATGCACCCGCTGACCCTGCTCGCCACCGGCCTGTACGGGGAAGAACTGCCGAATCCGAACGGCGCGCCACTGCGCCTGGTCGTGCCCTGGAAATACGGCTTCAAGAGCATCAAATCCATCGTCACGATACGCTTCACCGAGAAAGCGCCACCCTGCACCTGGAATCAGCTGGCTCCGGAAGAGTACGGCTTTTACGCCAACGTCAATCCCGAGGTCGATCACCCGCGCTGGAGCCAACGCTACGAACGCTTTATTGGCGACGGCCTGTTCGGCGGCAAGCATCGCACCCTGCCGTTCAATGGCTATGCCGAGCAGGTGGCGTCGATGTATAGCGACATGGATCTGAGCCTGTATATCTGAGCGGGAAGACATATGTATCACGCACCTTCCCGCCTGA
>JALULB010000208.1 GCA_027041035.1 Sedimenticola sp.
GCTGTCGCCATTGGGCGCATCATATTCCGCCGCGCCGATCTCGGGAAAACCGGTGGGTTGGAAACGACTCCCCTGCAAGGGCTTCAATTTTGCTTCGATGAGCAGACGGGGATGATCATTCAGGGCTGTCAGGTTCATGTAAGTCTCCTTGTGGAATGCGTTAGGCTGTCCGTTGAGCGCGTGACTCCAGGCCGAGTCCGCGTTTGAGATGGGTTAGGGTTTTTGTCGAGATGGGGAAAAGCATCGCGCCGGCAAGGCGTAGTGGATCGACGCCGCTGACGCGGATCGATGGCATGTCGAGCAGTCCGGCGATGCGCAATTTTTCGTGCGCCATTTCCAGCGCTTCCGTCGGGCGACGCGCCAGTAGCAGACGCAGTACTTTTTGCGCGACCGCCGGTTTCAGTGATACGCCGCTGTCGCTTTCGGGCAGAAAGACAAGTTTTAGCAGGGCGTAGGCGGCGGGAAGGTCGTCGTCGCCGGTACTCAGACCCGAACCCCTGGGTATGTCGCAAAGCGCCAGCCCAGCCGTCAGCTCGGCAAGTCGTCGGTCATTGGTTTGGCGCGACAGCCAGGCATCGAGCGCGAACGCGCTGGCGCCGTGCAGGCCGAGTAACGGGGTTTCCGGGAGTCCCCATTGGGTCGCGCGCCGCAGGCGCGTTGCCAGTACATCGGTCAGGTTGTTGGTAACATCGGGGTGCTTCCAGGCGCGCAGTTTATGCGCGCCTTGTTCCCAGTTTTGACCCGCTTCGTTTTCTGGCGCGATATGCGCGCGCATTGGCATTGGGTGTTTGCGGTTTCCGGTCGTCAGGCTGGCGAGCGCGCTGGCCAATTGGAATTCGGGGGAAGGATCTCTCGCTTCGCGGTGCCATTGATTACGAAGTTGGGGTATCGGACGCAGGTTCTCTCGATAGCTCGGGCTGGTGGCGGCATAGCGTTCGATTTCGCCAAGCATGACGAGTACCTTTTGCACCTCGCGCCGACGCTCGTGGCGGCGCTGATTCAGTGCGAACAGGGCGTTCTCAAGACGGTACGCCAGGGTTTTCAGACGGTTTGGCGTTTCATCCTTGCGGGCGTGATTCTGGAATCGCTTCAGCCAGTTTCCGTTCTGTTCGAGGTCGGCGATCAGGTCCGAGGCGGGCTTGGCGGGCACCGTGAAACGTCCCAGCGGCGTCGCCAGGTAGGCCTTGCCGGAGCGCATCATGAAGGCGTAGCGCTCAAACTGGCGGATACCACGATTCACCGCCAGCGACGAAACCGCGCGGGAAAAGTCCAATCCGCTGACCGCGGATCTACGGCCGAGTGTCACGCGGCCCTCACTGAACAGATTTTTCAGCTCGGGGAGACGGCTGGGTTCCGACCAGAGGGGCATCCATATCTCGGCTCTCGCGGGTGCTTCGTCGCGCAGGCTGACGGCGCCGGTTCCCGCGCCGCTGGGGCGCACCGTGAAAGGGAAGCTCAGCTCGCCGGGTTCGTCATGAAAACGTCGCGTGATGGCGGCAGCGAACATCAGGCTGCCTTCCATCATCAGCACGAAGTCCCACGGGTTGATCAGGGCACCGGCTTCATAGCCAGTGCCCGCGTTCGGGCCGCCGGATTGACCGGGGGAGAACTGGCCAATCACCTTGCCACTGAGGCCGGGCACGGCTTCGCCGAAAAGGGCGTTCATCAGCCAGCGGCGGCTTTGCTCCGGGGCGGTCGGCCTGTCGGGCGGTATCACATCCACCAGGCGTTGCATGTAGTTGTTGGTGAAATCCAGTCGGCCATCGTTGCCGCCGGTGCCGAGTAGTGGTGGGTAGCGGGTATCTTCAGTGGTCAGGGTAACGGCGGCATCCAGCCATTTCAGCGCGGCATCGGGCAGGGTTGCGCGTAGGCGGGTAAGCAGTTCGGCCTTCAGGGTTTTGTCTTTTGGGCTTTCCTTCAATCCGAATTCAGCAACGGTTTCTCGCCCCAGTGCGATGATTGGCGGATAGTCTGCGTAGCGGGGGAGAGACGACGTCTGGATTTGCTTCATTGCATCGCGGTTGTCCTTGGGATAGAAGCCGCTGCCGCCATTCCATGGCGCGATGATCGGCGTGGGTTTCCAGTCGTTCAAAAAGAACTCGATCACTGTGTCACGGTCGAGTTGGGTGTTCAGGACAAAATGCTCGTCACGCCAACAGCCGCTGGTGTCGGGGTCCGCTTGCTCGGCGAGCGTGCGCAGGATGCCGAGTGCTTTCAGATAGCTGGCCAGCGGCATGGGCGTACAGCCTGGCAGAGGGATCTCGGACATCGCGGTTTCCTCGATGGTCGGGTTCATTGTTGTTCCTCCCTGGATGCTCGCCAATCGGCGATGCGCACCAGCATCTCCAGCCAGGCGAGTCTGAAGGGCCCCAGCTCGCTCAACAGATATTGGGTTCGGCTGGCCCAGGATGCGCCGCTTTCACCCTCCCCCAGCGCCATGACATCCAGGCGTAGCTGGGTTTCAGGCAGGTATTCGCCATCGAAATGCAGTTCGGGCAGTCGGTCGCCCTCCCATACGCCGCGCGCATGGGCACGGCCGTCGGCGGGAGATCGTTCATTGGGCAGCGCGCGTATGCCCATGCGCACCTTGCCGTGGTGCGCGGCGATCAGGTAGGCGATGAGGTCGCTGTTGTCGTCTTCGGGGTGATGCGCCAGCCAGGCCAGTGCCGAGGCCAGCTCATGGCGAAAACCACGGCGGCTTTGCAAGCGGGGAGTATCGCCTTCACAGACCACGTAGTCCGGCCAGTGGGAGCTGTTGGCGAGCTTGTCGCCATCGGATTTTGCCCAATATTGGCCAAGGTATTTCGTGGCGTCCGGATGCCAAGCGATGAGCATGTTCTGAAAGGCTTCGTGCGCCTTGCCGACATCGTGCCAGCGGGCGGCGCGCACGACGGCTTCCGCCCGTTCTGTTTCGTGCAGCGACTCACAGAGCTTGCTGGCCGCCGAGGCCACATCCCCAAGATGTTGGTCCAGTGGTACGAAACGGCCGATGAGGGTGTCCCGGTCGTCGCTGTCGCTTTCCGGAACTTGTTTGCCTGCCTCAAGGGGTTGAAGCAGATTCTTCTTGTCGATGTACCTCGCCTTGAATCCAAGTAACGGCGAGTAGCCGCCGTCACTGGCGCGCAGCAGCAGCGTCTGACCGGGGCGAACCTGATTGGCGGCCTGAGGGCGCCAGGCACGTGAAATGATGTCCCAGGCGTAGGCGTCGGCTTTCTTCAGGTGTGTTTGGATCTGACTGATCGACACCGGACACAGCTCGTTGCGATCTGGTGCGGGCTGCTCGTCCGGTTTTTTATCGAATTCCCGCCAGAACACCTGAACCGGGGGTGTGCCGCCATCACGGATATAGGGCGATACATCGATATCGAAGCCGGACAGGTCGGCGTCGGTATTGAATAGTTCCAGCAGGTCCTTGCGGCGTAGGACCGGATACAAGGGCTGGGCTTCATCGACGATCGGCAGATCGGCCGCCGAGGCGGATGTCAGGTCGTCGAGTTTTCGCCTGGCGGCATCCAGGGCCTCGTCCGTGTAGGGCGGAGCGAGTTTGCTGTCGCTCTCGATGTCGACGACATGGACTGGAGCCTGGGCGTGTTCTCCCGCCCGGTTGCAACGACCGAAACGTTGCACCAGCGAAGCCCACGGCGCCAGTTCGCTAAACAGGGTGTGGCTGGAGATATCGACACCGGCCTCGATCGCCTGGGTCGCGATGATGATGCGGTTTTCGTGGCTTTCGGCCTGGGTCAGGCGTTTATTCAGTTGCTGGCGATCGCCAGCGCGGAAGCGGCTGTGGACGAGCAGGATCTCTGGTGCGTCGTCCTGTTTCTTCAGGTGCTTCATGAACTGTTCGCTCAATGCCTGGGCGCGTTCCACCGTATTGAGTATGACTAGCGTGGTTTGCCCTGTGTGATGTTGCAGGATCTCGTCACACAGTTGTTGGATATAGGTCTTGGCTTGGGTCTTGGCGGTGTCGGTCGTCAAACGCGTTTCAGTGAAGGCGAGCGGCTTGTTGGCTTCACGACGTTTGCGGATGGCATCGGACTGCTTTTCGTCATCATCCAATGTCAGCTTGCGTAGCTTGGTCAGGTAGGGGCGGAAGTCGATGCTGTTCATCCATGCGCTGTTCAGCGTGGCGGAAACCCACAGGGATCGGGCGCTGCCCGCCATCGCCGATGATCGTCGGAAGGCATCCAGTTGGGTCGATGTAGGCAGGCCGGCACCCATTAATTGCACCTCGTCGAACACCCACAGGGCGTCGTTGTGCAATTGAGCAAAATCGATAGGCCAACGATAGCGGCTCATGCCATAGCCGCGCATCAGGGCGCGAGACAGCAGCATGTCTTGCGTGCCGATGAGGATCTGATCCCGCTCTGGGTTTTCGCTCCACGTCTTCATGTCGGCTTCGCCGCCCATCAGGAGATGCACGGGTACGTTCTCGCCGAGCCGGGTCAGCCAGCTTTTGATGCTGTCGTGAGTCTGTTCGACCAATACCCGCATGGGCAGGCACCAGATGAGTCGGCGTGCGGTATCCGGATCGTTTTGTTTGCGTCGTTTATACAGCCACGCGAGCGTGACAGCGGCGGTTTTTCCGAGGCCCGTGGGAATTTCCAGAGCGTCTGGCCAGGGTTGCTCGGCTAATCGTTGTTGGTAGGGGTAGGGGGTGATTCCATCGGTTGCCTGTCTGAACCAGGCGGAGTAGTCGGGGTTTTCACTATTCACGCATTCGATCCTTGTGCCAAGTCTTTCGTTTTACGCCGTGGTTCTCGGGTGGCGTATTCCAATGCCTGATCATAGCGTTATGCAGGCTCAAAACCTGAGTCACCTCGACAGTCTTTTGCAAACAATTGTGTCGAAATGTGCGGTTTTCCGGTGTCTGTCTGGGGCTTAATGAGGCCGCGGCATATTGCCGCGGAATAGTGATTTCATCATGAAATCAATCGCTTAACTCCCTAAGCTTCAATGAGGCCGCGCGCGTCATGAATACTCGTGCCCGAGCGCGGAATAGTAGTTGCGTCAATTGAACGTAGGTGTACTGGTCGTCAAGGACGCAAATCCACCCGCGATGACTCGAACCAGTTCGATCCCGTCTGGAATCTCTCGGTAGAGCAATAGATATCTGCCAACCGGAAAATGTCGCAGCCCGGCGGCGATCTCAGGGCGCGCTTGTCCGAGCAACGGGTTTTCCGCCAGCAAGTTGGCTTTGCGGTCGATAGCTGAAAGCAGTTTATGCGCGGCAGTGGGGTTGTCCTGAGCGATGTAGAGATAGATGTCTTCAAGGTCTGCCTCTGCCTTGGCGGTTCGTCTGTAGCTTGCCATGGCGATGCTCCAAATTGCTGGGTGAAGACCGCATCGTAGCAGATGTTAACTTCCTAAGAAAAACTTTTTGATGCGTTTCACTTGATGGCCTACCCCAAGCAAGGCGGAAGCGCTATGTACCCAATCGTTTTCGGGCGGAGTCTATAAGCTCGTCAATGGACTCATATTGCCCGGGGCCGCTGTCGATGCCTTCTCGCCATAGCTTGCGAAGTTCCTCGATTTCTTGCGCGTGGAGTGCGCGTTTCCGCCGCCAGTCGCGCAGTGCTTCGCGGATGACCTCACTGCTGCTGGCATAGTCTCCGCTGCTTACCGCTGCCTGAACTTCGTTCGCCATCTCCGGGGTCAGCGCGATGCTGAGTTTTTTGACTGTGCTCATTTTCGGAGCCTCATTGTGGGTAAAGTGGTAGTAATAATTCGTACTGAGTAGTATAGATTGCTTGTTGTCGATTTTGTAGTCTGAAAGGTACTTGTCTTTATCTGTATATCCCGCAGGTTACGTCTGGTTTGGTGTGTGCTAGATTCCGGGTATGACCTGGTGAGGGGGTGTTTGGCGTGAGGTTTTCAAAGTATCTGGCTTTTACGTTCTTGGCTCTGGGTGGCGTGATCGCCATGCCATCCGCGTTCTCGGCCGATGTGGGTATCGGTGCTTTTCTCGATTCCGAGGATTTCCTGGTTGGCGAACGGGTGGCGTTTTATGTCTCGGGTTTCAATCGCGAGGCCACGCCGCGGGTGGTCGATGTGCATGTCGGTGTCATCGCGCCGAATGGGACTATCTATGAGTATCCGAACTGGAATGCCGCGCTCCAACCGTGGCTGGCGGCGGCTCCCCTGTCGGCCAATCTGCGTTTTCCGGCGACGTTGATCGGCAATCTCGACACCTTTCCCGGCGGCTTGCAGCCCGGACGCTACCGTTTCGCCACGGCCCTGACCGAGCCGGGCACGCTGAATCTGTTGGCGTTGTCGATCGTGCCTTTCAAGGTGACGAGCGGCGCCGAGAGTCGGATTGTCGGGGGCGCTACCCTGGGTTTTGGCAAGAATGTGAGCAGCACCTTTCCCGCTGTGCTGGCGGCGGTTGGCAATTTCTCCCGCGTCGATGCGGATGTGGCGGCGATGCAGGCCAAATTCAGGCAGCAGACACCGACAATCGATCATTGCCTGTTTCATCAAATCCCGGGTACGCTCGAAGCGCTGGTCGGCGCCGCTAATGTGAGCGTTCTCGATGCCGGCGCGGACTTGTCTCTCGGCTCACCCTCGAATGGCGGGGTGACATTGAGCCGTGTCGCGACCGGTGGTGGCGGGATTGCATATGGCGTCAGTCCCAATCCGCCGGTGGGTTTTTACCGGGCGGGGGAGGTGTATACGTTGGCGGGTAGCGGTGGCCCGGACGTACCGGCGTTCAGCGTCAGCGTGACGGCGCCTTCCGCGGTCACGGTCACCCAGCCGGATCTGTCGACCCTGAGCGGCATCGACAGCAATCAGGATTTTGTGCTCCGCTGGCAGGGCAACGATGGTGTCGGCGAGATCAAGGTCGAGCTGATGGGCGGCACGGCCGATGATCCCGATGCAATCGTCTGTCGCTTCGCCGATGATGGCGAGGGCATCGTGCCGGCGAGTCTGTTGGCCGAGCTGCGCGATGCGTTGAATGCGAATGTCTCGCCGGTCGGCAATCTTCCGGGTTTCGTTGTCTCCGGGTCGGGGGTCAGCATCGGGCCGGGCGGCGTCACGTTGACGGTTTCTCGCCTGAATTTCGATTTTTTCAACAATGATGACGAGGATACCAGCCTGTTCACGATCGATCAGACACTGGCGACCGAGGTGGCAATTCAATAGCCGAGGCGGGGCGCGGGCCGAGCGTGGGTCGGAATTCATTCCGACAACGGTGCTGCCGTCAGGCTGTTTGCTCTAAAGCGCCGCCGGCGTCGGAATGAATTCCGACCCACAATCCATATGTCCGTGGCTTATGGGTTGTTCCTGGGAGCCTGTCTGGATTTCTGGCGAATTTGTGAAGAAGGGTGCGCCAGCCGAGGCGTGGGGTGAGCGTAGGTCGGAATTCATTCCGACAACGGTGCTGCCGTCAGGCTCGTTGCTCTAAAGCGCCGCCGGCGTCGGAATGAATTCCGACCCACAATCCATGTGCCCGTGGCTTATGGGTTGTTCCTGGGGGATTGTCCGGGTTTCCGATGGTGTAACTATTCAGCATAGTCGTCTAAAACATGGGTAACTGCTCAGATCACCGCTGAAATGCGTCAGATCAAGGCAAAAAATGTGATCGTTACAGGGATGTAACTTATTAGGGCAATGCAGGAGCAATTGCCGGGTTACATGTGTAAATGACCATTTTTGAACGCAGAGATGGCGCATTTCAGCGGTTAGCTGAGTAGTTACCCGATGGTTTTTGTGAAGAAAGGTCGTGCGTCATGACGCTGTGTGAAAATCTGGCGAGCGTGCTTCCGCCGTGTGGCGATCGCTGTGTCGCGCTTGCGATCGTTGCATTGCTTCCTGTCATGCTCGGGGTGATGTTCCTGAATTATCGCGAGTTCGGTCTGGACGTGATGGCCTGGGACTGGATGCTGTTGAGCGGTCTGTTGGTCGCGGCGCTGGGCCTGCGGGTCGCGCATCGCGGCTCGAAAACGCTGGATGGCGTGCTTTCGCGTCTTGGCGATCGCGGTGTGCTCGACTGGTCGCAGGACGAAGCAGCGGCCTTTTGGCGGGATTTCAACGCCCGGGCGGAGCGTTGCTCCCGGGTGCTGGGCCTGCTGATCATGCTGGCCTTGCTCGCGGCGTTTACCCTTGCGTTTCTGCGCGGTCACCAGGATCGCTTGCCGTTGGCGCTGTTCGAAGGCGTCTACGCCTATATCGTCGGCGTCGTGCTGGGGCGCATGGCCTGGTACGGTGGCATCGGCCGGGCGCTCCGCAAGGCCAAGGTAAAGATGCATGTCTATCCGGGGCACGTGGACGGCGCCGCGGGCATGAAGCCGGTTGGCGACTTCTTCTTCCGGCAGGCATTGCTCGTCGTGATACCCGCCGTCTATCTGGGTGCCTGGCTATTGCTGATACCCTCTTGGCCGCGTGATTACAGCGACTGGCACGTGGCGTACTTCTGGTTGCTGGCGGTGGTGCTGCTGATCGAGGTGGCGGCCTTCGTCTTGCCGATGTGGTCCTTTCACCAGGTGATGGTCGCGCAAAAGAGCCGTTGGCGCGTCAAGGCCGACGAGATCAGCAGGGCGATAAACAAGCTGCAAGGCTTCGCGGAAACGGGGTCGCGCCCTGAAACCGGTTCCGAGGATGATCCAGGCGTGGAGGCGCTGCGTCGGCGTTTCGAGGCGATCGAGGCGATGCCCACCTGGCCGGTCGATCGAATGACACGCAAACGGTTTCGTCTGAACAACCTCATGCTGTTGTTCCCGCTCGTGGTGGATACGCTGAAGGGCACGTCATCCTGGCGCGGCTTGAGCGAGCACTTGGCCAAGTGGTTGTCCTGATGACTTTCCAACGCCGGGCCATCGCCCGGCATTGATGCTAAGCCGTGAGTACGAGTGCCTGACGCTTGCGTTTCCGGGCGGCGAGCCCCATCAGGCCGATGACGGAGGCGAACAACGGCGCGGCGGCGGGAAGCGGCACCTGGGTCAGCAGGTCGCCGCTGATCCTGACGCCGATATCCAGGCCATCGAAGTCCAGCCAGGTGCCGCTGGGATTGAACGCCTCGTTCAACAAGGGGGAGACCGAAGGGGAGGGCATGCCGCCGGCATAGGTGTTGCCGGGACGTACCTCGAAACCAAGCCAGTAGGTGCCGGCGAACAATGGCAGGCCGTTGCCGAAGCCGATATGGTAGCCTTCCCAGTTGGTTTGTCCCGTGCCGGTGACGGTGGCTTGGTTGGAATACAGCAGGTTGGTGGGATCGGGAACCCCTCCGCCGTCGGCGTATACCGAGATCGTGAAGGTGTTGCCGGTTTGTCCGCCGGTGATCATCCAGCCGGCGATGTCGGTGATGAAGTAATCGTTGTTCAGGTCGAAACTCGCGGCCAGCCACTGACCGGAACCGGGGCTGCCGCCGGTTACGTCGGATTGCAATGACCACCAGCTGCTGGGTGCGGCCGGACCCGGGCCGGTATCGATGAGCAGCGCGGCGAACGCGGTTGTCGTTAGCGAGCCCCAGAGCAGAATGGATGCGAGTACCGTCGGCAGACGGCGCTTTATCGTGTGCTGTATCTTCATGTGATCTCTCCCCAGTAAGAACCTTTCCCCCGGATGGAAATACCGTTCCATCGAGCTTGTTTTTCGCGCCACGGGGGCGCCTTTAAACAGCTTCGCGCTAACGAGGCCGAAAGACCATCCCGCATTTGTGGGAGAAAACTCAGATAGAGAATTAGAAGTCGAGAATCAATGCCATCAGCGATGCGCGGTTGTGGACATCCGCCTTGGCGAAGATCGAGCGCATGTGGTCGCGCACTGTTTGTTCGGCGATGCCGAGTTTTTCCGAGATCGATCGATAGGCATGGCCCTCGATCACGAGCAGCGCGATT
>JALULB010000209.1 GCA_027041035.1 Sedimenticola sp.
ACCGCTGAAATGCGCCAGCTCTGCGTTCAAAAATGGTCATTTACACGTGTAACCCGGCAATTGCTCCTGCATTGCCCTAATAAGTTACATCCCTGTAACGATCACATTTTTTGCCTTGATCTGACGCGTTTCAGCGGCGATCTGAGCAGTTACCCATGTTTTAAACGACTCGCTGAGTAGTTACGAGCTATCTTCCCAACTTACGTCTGAGTTGCGCCTGTAGATCTCGGGGCAGCCCTTTCTCGATGGCGGTGCTTGCATAGCGATTGGCCGCCGGTTTGTCACCGGTATCGGCCAGCAGCATGGCGACATGGAAGTCGGCGATGCCGTTGTCGTCGATGCGCGCGGCGGCCGATTTCAATACCGGCAATGCCTGCCGGCTGTCGCCCTTTTTGTAGAGAGACCATCCATGGACATCGGCGACGTATGGGTTTTCCGGGGCGATCCGGTAGGCGCGCGAAGCGAGTTCATGCGCGCTGTCTAGCCGTTGGTCGTTCCGCAAATAGTTCTCCGCGAGGTTGCTCAGCGCCGGCACGAAATCGGGACTCAAGACCAGGATGTTGCGGTAGTCCTGATTGGCTTGCTCCGTCTTGCCGAGCGAATCCAGCAGCGAAGCGCGTTCGAACAGCAGTTTGGTATCGCCAGGGGAAATCCCGAGCGCCTTGTTCAGCGTTTCGAGCGCGGCTTCGGGTTCTTTGCCGTTGAGTCGGGTGCGGGCGATGCCGATCCAGGCATCCGGGTCGTTCGGCGCCAGTTTTGCCGCAGCTCGGTAGTATTCCCGCGCCTGTGCGGGCTGGCCCCGTTTCTCGGCTATTCGACCCGCCAGCAACCAGCCTTCCAGGTCGTCCGGGAAACGTTCTGTGGTCGCTTTGGCATTCCGCGCGGCGGCTTCGTCATCCCCGGAAAGCAGCAGGATCTCGCTGAGCTGCCGGGCGATCAGCGCGGATGCGGGATATTTTTCCGAGTATTTCCGCAGCAGGGTGGTGGCCTGCCCGGCTTTTTTCTCTTGTAGCAGAACGATAGCGAGATCACGCAGAATCGAAGGCACTACCGTTGCATCGGCGGTTTTCAACAGCTTGTTGAGTGCCTCGATCGCGTTTTGCGTGTCTCCGGCATTGAAGTAGGTTCGGGCGAGTTCGAATTCGACGCTGTCCCGCAGATCGGGGTTTTGCTTCAGTATCCTGTCAGCCAGGCGTTTTGCTCTTGCCACCTCGCCGCTGGCGCGGGCGAGCTTTAATTCCAGCTGGTCGAGATTTTTCTTCGGCAAAGCGGTTTGCTTCAGCCGAGCGATCAGCTTCCGTCCGGCATCGATGTTTCCACTGTCCAGGTAGGCACCGGCCAGCAGGTAGGCGGCCTGTATCGCCATCGGCGTGTCTTGCTTGTCCAGGTCGATCCGGGAACGCAGCAGCCCGATGGTGCTTTCCGGACGATGCAACTGGTTGTAGAGTGCCGCCAGATTGATCTGATAGGCCAGCAGTTGCCGGGTGCGCCGGCCGTGGAGATTGTTCAGGTGCTGCAAGTAGCGCAGCGCCGCGGGCAGGTTGCCGCGTCGGGTCTCCAGCCATGCCATGTAGCGCAGCGCCAGTGGTTGATCCGGATCGTTATGCAGTGTCTGTAGCAGGATTTTCTCGCCGGAGGCTGTGTCGCCGAGCAGCATCCGGGTGACACCCAGCTTTACTGCCGTGCCGTTACGCGAGGTATCGCGTTGCAGCGCGCGCCTGAATGCATCTTCCGCCGCGGTATAGTTTTTCTCTTCCAGCAGGATGGTGCCGGCGAGATCGAGCGCATTGGGTTCGGAAGCGTCCTGGGTCAGGATCCGGGCGAGCGCCAGCTTGGCCTGCTTGCGCTGGCCGCTCTTCAACAGTCGGATGATGGGTAGCAGCTGCTTTTTCTGGATGTTCTCGCGGAGCATCGCCGGGTTTTGCAGCAGGCTTTCCGCCCGGGCACTGCTGCCGCCACCCCGTGTTTGGTCGTGAATCTCGAGCGACTGGCCGGCGAGTGGAAACACCAATGCCGCGACAGCCAATAGCCGGATGCCTTTTTCCTGGAGAGTGTCTGTGCCCATATCCCTTTTCCGCTGTTATGTTTTTCCTGAAGCATAGCATGCCGGGCGGATTCGGCGGGGGTCAGTCAGCGGGTTCGTAAGCCATGTTCGGCGCCAGCCACTTCTCCATCAGCCGGAGCGCCATGCCCTTGCGTCTGGCGTAGTCCTCGACCTGGTCCTTGTTGATCTTGCCGACCGCGAAATAGCGTGCCTCCGGATGCGAGAAATAGAGTCCGCTGACGGCGGCGGTGGGCACCATCGCCTTGGATTCGGTCAGCCAGATGCCGGTGTGCTTCTCCGCGTCCAGCAGTTCCCAGAGCAGATCCTTCTCGGTGTGGTCCGGGCTGGCCGGGTAGCCCATCGCCGGGCGTATGCCCTGGTATTTCTCGGCGATCAGGTCGGCGTTGTCCAGTGCCTCGTCCGGCGCGTAGCCCCAGAGTTCGCGACGCACCTTGGCGTGCAACCATTCGGCCTGCGCTTCGGCGAGGCGATCGGCGATGGCCTTCAGCATCAGGCTGTTGTAGTCGTCGTGGTCTTTCTCGAACTCGGCGACCTTGTCGTCTATGCCCTCGCCGGCGGTGCCGGCGAAGCCGCCTATCCAGTCGCGCTTGCCGCTGTCCCTGGGCGCGATGTAATCGGCCAGTGATTCGTTGTACTTGCCCGCTGGCTGCCGGCCCTGTTTGCGCAGGTTGTGCAACGTGATCAACGGGGTTGCGCGGCTTTCGTCGCGGTACAGTTCGATATCGTCACCGACGGCATTCGCCGGAAACAGGCCGACGACGGCATGCGCGCGTAGCCATTTCTCGGCAATGATCTTGTCGAGCATGTCCGTGGCGTCCTTGAACAGCTTGCGCGCTTCCTCGCCCTTGTCGGCGTCGTCGAGGATCGCCGGATAGCGACCGCGCAGTTGCCAGGCATGGAAGAAGAAGGTCCAGTCGATGTATGCCACCAGCTCCTCCAGCGGGATGTCGCGAAACACGCTGATTCCGGGTTTCAGCGGTTCGGGTGGCTCGTAGGTGGCCCAGTCGATCGGTGTCGCGTTGGCGCGCGCGTCGGCGATCGGGATCAGGTGCTTTGCCTCGTTCTTGCCGGCGCGACGCTGGCGA
>JALULB010000210.1:0-4019 GCA_027041035.1 Sedimenticola sp.
CTTCAAGACACGGCGCTCCGCATCGCCGAACTGGCGTGAATAGGAAGAGAACGCTTGGTAGGTTTCGATGACCGACGGGTTTGCCCCGGCCTGATCACTCGATTCCTTATCCTGCAATGTTTGTTTGAGTACGTCTTTTAAACCACAGGTATTGAGTATTTCTGAAATCTGCGTGGTGGCACGCAAAAGCTGGTATCGAGTCATGCTACTAATCCTTGGGTTGATTTTCTCTATCATTCATCCGTGATGCCCGCTTCAGCCCTCGGTCGGTCTCTCGCCAACACTGTCCCGTCTACGGGGCTGTCTCTAGCGGGGAAAATAATTCCCTACCTTTGTTAAATTAATTAACTTTTATGTGACAATCTTAACCGAGGCCGGGGGCCGAGTCCAGAGCGGACGAGCAGATAAACTGAATTTAAGTCACAGTTTGGGTGTGGCCACGCGATCGCGCAGATAGACAGGGACCGCCTGTTCGGCGGGCAAGGGGGCGATTCCACCCCGCAGGTCGGCCAGCGCGCATGCGCCGACATCGATGGCATGACAGACGGCATCGGGAAATGGCAGGACGCTGTCGAAGCTGTTGCTCAACACCTCGGGATAGGCTCGCCAACCGGAACCGGCGCCGACCCAGCCGGATTCGGCGCGAGTGTCGACATGGAGTCGCTGTGGCTGAATGACCTTTTCCTGGTCCAACGCTCGCATGACGCCCTTCTCCAGGCCGAAAGCACCACAATAGATCTCGCGCATGCGCGCGTCCAGCGCGACGAAGACCCGGCTTGCGCCCCGTTCCCGGTGTACGCCCTGCGCCAGCGCGCGCAGGCTGGAAACCGGAGATACCGGCAGATCCGCGCCAAAAGCGATGCCCTGGGTGACGCCGGCGGCGATACGCAGGCCGGTGAACGAGCCCGGACCCCGACCGAATGCGATACCATCGAGCTGTGTCGGGCTCAGTCCGGCCTCGCCCAGCAGTTCGTCGATCATTCCGAGTATCAAGCGGCCATGGGCGCGCGGTTCATCGCGGAAACGTTGCGTCGCGCCACCATCGATCAGTAACGCGGCCGAACACGCCGACTCGGTGGTATCAAGCGCCAGCAGCTTCATCGGTCTTTCTCAATGCATCGAAGAAACGCATGACATCCTCCAGTTTCCGCGTGCGCGCCATGTCGGGCATGCTGTTCAGAAACACATGACCATAGGGCTTGCCCAGCAGGCGTGGGTCGCAAATGGTCAATACGCCGTAGTCGGTGACATCTCGGATCAAACGGCCGGCGCCCTGCTTCAAAGCGATCACCGCCTGTGGCACTTGATACTGCATGAAGGGGTTGCCGCCGCTCTTGCGCATCGCGTCCAGTCGCGCTTGCATCACCGGATCGCCGGGCGAGGCGAACGGCAGTTTGTCGATGATCACCAGTGACAAGGCGTCGCCTCGCACGTCCACGCCTTCCCAGAAACTCGCGGTACCGAGCAGCACGGCGTTGCCTTGCTCGCGAAAGCGATCCAGCAGTTCCGCCTTCGGCAAGGCGCCCTGTACCAGCATCGGGTGATCGATCTTGCCTTCGAGAAACGTGGCTGCCTCTCTCAGCGCGCGATGGCTGGTATAGAGCAGGAAGGCGCGTCCGTCGCTGGCTTCGATCAGCTCGATGGCGAGTTCGGCGACCTTCCTGTTGAACAGCGGGTCTTGTGGCGGCGGCATGCCACGAGGAACGAACCACAACGCCTGGCGGGAATAGTCGAATGGCGAGTCCCATTTCTCGCTGGCCGCGTCCTGTATCCCCAGTTGCGATTCGAAATGGCTGAAGCTGTCGCCTACCGCCAGGGTCGCCGAGGTGAAGATCCAGGTCGTATTGCCGGCATTCATGTGCTGGCGAAACACATCGGATATCTCCAGCGGCGTGGTGTTCAGGCGGTAACCCAGCGTCGTGGTCTCGAACCAGCGGATATCCTCTGCCGAGGTCGGCGAGGTCAGCAGGTTCAACTCGTTCACCAGTTTGCGGGCGCGCTCCAAGGCGTTATCCAGCCCCTTGCCGCGCCCTTTTATGGCATCCAGCATGCCGGCGAGAAGATCCAGCTGAGTGATCAGGTTCTCCAGGCTTTCTTTTACCTTGGGTTCCTTGTCCAGCTCCTCCCAGGCCGCCCGGCGCGTGGAAAGACCAAAACTCAGGCGCAGGTCCCGCGATGCCTTGCCAACCGCCTCGGTCTGTTCCAGCAGGCCGGGAAGATCGCCGGCTTCGAGATGATAGGCCGCCTCGGTATCCCGCGTCAGATCGAGCATCTGGCGCGAGCTGATGGTGGTGCCGAAGAAGTTGCTCGCCACCTCAGGCAGCTGGTGAGCCTCGTCGATGATGTAGCAGTCCGCCGCCGGAAGCAGTTCGCCGAAGCCCTCGTCCTTGATGGAAAAATCCGCGCAGAGCAGATGATGATTGATGACGACCAGATCGGCTTCCTGGGCCTTCTTGCGCGCTTCGACCAGGTGGCATTGCGCGTATTCCGGACATTCCTGTCCCAGGCAATTCTCGGTCGTAGAGGTCACCAGCGGCCAGATGCCGGCGTCCTCGGGCACGCCAGCGAGTTCATTGACATCGCCGTCGCGCGTGACCTTCGCCCACTCCCGGACACGTTGCAGCCAGGCGTTCATTTCCTGGCCGCGGGTACGCGTGTCATGGCCGGCCAACCCCAGGCGCTGCTTGCACAGGTAGTTTCCCCTGCCCTTCAGCAGCGCCACCGCGACCGGGATGCCGAGGGCTTCGCGGATGACCGGCAGATCGCGGTGAAAGAGTTGATCCTGGAGGTTCTTGGTGCCGGTGGATACCAGCGTCTTGTGGCCCGACAACAGTGCCGGCACCAGATAGGCGAAGGTCTTGCCGGTACCGGTGCCGGCCTCGCAGCACAGGATGCCGCCTTCGTCGAACAATCGTTCGATGCGCTCGGCCATGCGCTGCTGCTGTTCGCGCCATTGATAACCGGGGATGCGCCGTGACAGCAGGCCGTCCGGCGCAAAAACCTCGTCGGCGTCCAGGCTCATCGGTTCGACCAGGCGTCGGCCTCGCGGCCGTTCTCGGCGGTCCACAGCAAGCGGCCGATGATACGGAAACGCGCGACCGACAGCGCGCCGCGCTTGGCGCGGCTGGAGCTGGATTTGTCCCGGTATTCGAGGAGCTCATCGCGATCTACTTCCAGGATCTCGACCGGCTCGTAGTCCTCGTTCATCAGCACCAGCACGACACTGTCCCAGTCGTGATCCATGCGGATCTGGCCGATACGCGGGCTGGTTCGGGCATCGTCCGGCAACATGCGGCTCTTGATCTGGATGCGCTTGCCGGCGCGCGCCGGGTCGACAGCGTCGTAACCGTTTTCCCCTTCTGGCCGGGGCTCCAGTTCGAGCAGTTGCATGGCGTCGTACTCCGCCACTTCCTTGCTGACGCCAGGCAGGGGCTTGCCCATGGTGCGCCGGTACTCGGCGGCCAGCGCGCGCGCCTGCGCGATCAGTTTGTCAGCCGCGTATATCGCCATGGCATGGCGTCAGCGGGAAGGCGTCCAATAACCGAAGGCTTCATCGTTCGAAGCCGGCCGTGGCGCGGCCGCCTTCTGATGCTGCTGGACACGCTCATGGGATTCCTCCATGACCTGGCGCGCGAAGCCGTTGAGTTGCTCCATGTAATCGGATTTCACCGCCAGATCGCTGGTGTGATTGCCGAGCATGTAGCCCATCACCGCGGCGAGGTACTGCATGACCTCACCCATGTCGGCGTCCGGCGCGTGCTTGCGCACGGCATCCTGGACATCGTGCATCAGCTCGCCGGAAAGTTGAATATCGCTCATCGGGGTAGTCCTGCCGTTTCAATATGGATAGGAGTCTGTCGGGTTTGACCGATCGTAGCGAGGGAAAGCCATTTTGAGTCCGTTTTTTCGTTCACTTGAGGCGAATAGTCATACTATTTTAACGAAAGTGAACGGAAAAACGGGCCGAAAGGGCTTTTCCGCAGTAGGTCAGCGTTAAATCCGACAGACTCCGAGGAGGC
>JALULB010000210.1:4029-5440 GCA_027041035.1 Sedimenticola sp.
AGGCAGTGGGGAATCGAGGCTAGTTTTTCGATCTTTTGAGGCGAATAGTGGTGACTATTTAACGAAAAAGATCGGAAAAATAGACCGATTCCCTGCTGCCGCAGTAGATTACCCCTAAACCCGACAGCCTCCTAGCCCCCAAGGATACCAGATTCGCCGCACGCGGGACGACGAGCGCGGCTTAGCGATACTGGCGCAGATACCACCATTCGAAACCCCGCTTGGCCCAGTGCAAAGGCGCCAGCGACGGCAGCATGGTACTGCCCTTGTCGGTGCGCTTCACCAACATACCGCCTTTCAGGTTATCGACGATGCAGATCAGCTCGATCTTGAAGGTTTCCGATGGCGTGCCGCCGGCGAGTTCGGCGAGCAGATTCCGCGCCGCCGCCTCGGCCTGCAAGTCGGCCATATGCGCCTGCTTGGGCATCCATTCCGGACCGGGGAAGCTGCCGGAATCGCCGGCCACGTAGACCTTGTCCTGGTTCTCGACCTGGCACAATGCGTTGGCCTTCAGCAAGCCGCCCGGCGAACGCGGCAGATCGGTCGCATCGAACCATGTGTTACCGGTCATGCCGGGCATGAACAAGATCATATCGGCATCGAATTCGCCACCCTCGGTGACCACGCTGTTTTCGCCGAACGCCTTCATCTTGTGGCCCAGATGGGTCTCGATGCCGCGCTTCGCCATCTCGCTCAGCAGGCCCTCCACGGCGCGTTCGCCGAGCCGCGCGCCGGGTTTCGCCGCCGGGGTGAAGAACACCAGCTTGAACTTGTCGCGGCGGCCCTCGCGGCGCAGTTGATTGTCGATGCCGAAGAGAAACTCGAACATCGGCCCGCCACGCATCGCCGATGGCTCTTTCGGGTTGCCGGCAAAACCGATGGCGATGGTACCGCCATCCAGTTCCCGCAGACGATCGCGAATCCGCACCGCCGCGTCGATACCCTCGCAGGGGGTGATGGCATGTTCGATGCCCGGCAGCTTTTTCAGGAAACGTCCGCCGCTGGCGATGATCAGACCATCGTTGGCCACCTCGCCGTTATCGGTCACGACGATTCGACCACCCGCCTTCAAGGTGGTCGCGTGACCCGGGTGGTAGTGAACCGCCATGCGCTTGAAGAAGTTGTCCAGCGGAACGATCAGGTCATCCGGCTGGCGCAGGCCGGACGGAATCCAGATCAGGCTGGGCAGATAGATCATGCGGGGTTGCGGCGCGATCAGGGTGATCTCGACGTTCTTGTCGGCGGCGCGCACTGTCCGGATGGCGGTCAACGCGGCGAAGCCGGCGCCGATTATCGTGATTTTCGACATGCCGGATAGCCCTAGGCGCAACCACAACCGCCAGAGCCACAGCCCTTGCCAGCGGTTGGTTTGGTCTGCGACGACGAGGCGGAATCCGCGACGTTCTTCTTC
>JALULB010000210.1:5450-9821 GCA_027041035.1 Sedimenticola sp.
TCTTGAAATCGGTCTCGTACCAGCCGCTGCCCTTCAAGCGGAAACCCGCCGCCGAGATCAGCTTTTTAAGCGCCGGCTTGCCGCATTCCGGACAATTCTTCAAAGGTTCGTCGGCCATCTTCTGCATGGCTTCCAGTTCGTGGCCGCAATTCTCGCAACGGTATTCATAGATAGGCATGGGAACCCCTTCAAACTTGAGTCAGTATTCGGATCAGAATATTTTAGCATATCCTAAAGTTCATCAATAATGATGAATTCACGGGTGTGTCCGTTAGATGGGGGCGAACGCCTGCTTTCAAAGGCCTGCGCCATGTCGCGAGATCAGGGCTTGCTTGGCTTTCCGGCTGAGCCGCTTCAGGGTATGTTCGCGCCGGCTGGCCGCGGCGCGGTCGCCACAGGCTTCGCTATACACCAGGATTACCGGGCGTCGCGCCCGGGTGTAACGCGCGCCTTTCGGCGAGTGGTTGTGTTCCTCGACGCGGCGTTCGAGATCTGTCGTGATGCCCGCATACAAGGAGCCGTCGCGACAGCGCACCAGATAGACGTACCAGGGACTTTTACACACGGGCGATATACCGGAGATCTAAGGGCCTGTCGGATTATGGATGAATATCCCACCTCCTCGCTACGATTCCCTAAGCGCGACAGCCTCCTAGGAGGCTGTCCGAGAATAGAGAGCCTACTCGGCAATTGCTCCTGCATTGCTCTACCTACCTACATCCCTGTAGGTGTGCGGAAAAGCTGAATTTGGCTGGATCCCCCCCCTGATTCTCGTTAAATAGCGCAACTATTCGCCTCCAATCAGGGAAAAATCCCGCTCAAATCAGCTTCCCCTCGCTACGGCTTCTATTCTCGGACAGCCTCCTAGCGTGAGTAGCGCAACTGCAAACGCAGCGACCAATCGCCTTGGGAAGCCGGATGGTTGAGATTGTAGTAACCCTGTAGTGACGCATCCAACGGCATGCCGCCGAGGTCGAAATATCGACCGATGCCGCCACCAATGGGAACCGTCCAACGATTGTCCGGGCTGGCGTTCAGGTCGGCCCGAATCTCTGGCGACGACACCAGATACCAGTCATTGGGCAGGCGGTAATTGATGTAATAGCGCCAGGCAAACAGGTCTTGGTTCCGTCCATCGTCGAGTGAGACCGTCCACTGACGCCGGAATGTGGAACCCAACAGCCAGTTACCCTGTGTGGCCAGCCATGTCGCGGAGACATCCCAGCGCGCCGGTAGGGCCGCGCGGCCGTTGCCCTCGGGTCCCATGGACACGGACGAATCCAGCCCCAACAACCAAGTTGAACCCGGTTGCGGCGTGTATAGCGCAGTGACGCCATGTCGCACCCAGTCGTTTCGCGCCGGAATCTCCGCGTCAGCCGCGCGAAAGCGAAGATGCCATCCCGTGGGGGCGGGTTCGGCCACTGGTTCGGCCGTCCGCCAGCCATCGTTGGACGACGACGTCTGGCGTAGCGAGTCGATCAAGCGGAGACGCAAGGCCTGTTCATGGGCAAACAGGTCGTTGGCCAGCGCGGCCGTCTGCATAGCCATCATCGGGCATGCGAGCAACCACGAGCCGACCTTGCGAAAAAGCACCCGCTTCGATGTGTTCATGGTGTCAGTAAAGCACAGCGTTTGCGGGCTTTCCGTGGACTGCTTCGCGGTTTATCGTCACCGCGGGGCGGGCCTTTTCAGCATTGCTCCCAGGGAAGGCCGTGATACCGCCAGCCACCGATAGTGCTGCGCTGGTGAGCGTCGTTCAGTTCACCCTCGAAACCCTCGTCGATATGGCAGACATTCTCGATGCCCTGTTGGAGCAACAACTTGCCCGCCTCGTGCGAACGCTTGCCGCTACGGCAGATCAGTATGACCATCGCGTCCGATTCGGAATGCTCGGCGGAGATCCCGCCGAGCAGCAGTTTACGCACCTCGACGACAAAATCCGGGTTGATGTCCCAGTCCGGTTCGTCTATCCAGGCAACATGCACGGCGCCGACCGGGTGACCAACGAACAGGAATTCCATACTGGAACGCACGTCGACCAGGATCGCACGCGGGTTCTGAGCAAGGATATCAGCCGCTTGTCGCGGGCTGACCGCATTCGGTTCGTCTTCTGTCGACATGGTTTCCTCCCAAGGTGGTGAATATCAGGATGGCTCGTGTTCCGTTTCGAGCAGCTTTCGCAGCGCGCGTTCCACCAGGCGCGCCTCCTGGTCCAACTGTCGATTCAATTCGAGGCAGGTGATCTGGTTTTTCTCTTTCGCCGCCATTTCCACCCGGCGGACCAGATCCGACATCCGCATGGCGCCGACATTCGCGCAACTCGATTTCAGCGAATGCGCGATCTTCGCCACTTCGTCCAGACGCGCCTTCAGCGACATATCGCCAAGCTTACTCAATTGTTCCGGCGCGGTGTCCAGATAGCGCCGCAACAGCAGTCCGAATTCGCTCTCCATGATGTCTCGCAGCTCGTCGATGACCTCGGCATCCAGCACCGAATCGGAGGATGGCGTGGGCACGGTATCCCGCGACTGGATGACGGACTCGTCTTCGGGCACCTCCGCCGCAACAGGTGCAACAGGTGCAACGACACGCTCATCCAGCCATTTACCGAGCAGGCGTTGCAGACTGTTTCGATCGACGGGTTTCGACAGGTAGTCGTTCATCCCGCACTGCAAGCAGCGTTCCCGATCACCCGGCATGGCATTCGCCGTCATCGCGATGATCGGCACGCCGGCTTCAACACCCGCTTCCTGTTCCCGTCCACGCACGATACGGGTCGCCTCGTAGCCATCGACACCCGGCATCTGGCAATCCATGAACACCAGATCGTAGGATCTGGAACCGATCTGCTTTACCGCCTCGGCGCCATCGGCCGCCGCATCCACCTCAAGGCCGAACTTATTCAGCAAGTGAAGGAATACTGTCAGATTCACCGGATTGTCTTCCGCGACCAGAATCCGACCTTGATATCCCATGCGACCCTCGGCACCGGATACCGGCTGTTCCCGAACCGGAAGCCGAGGCGCCTGCTCCAGCCCCAGCAACTCCTCCTCGAAAAACATCTGCTCGGGTACGTCATCGTTCCACCAGGTCTGCTCGGCCGCGGCCTGACCGACGCCAAGAAGATGGTTCAATGCCTGCTTGATGTCCTTGTCGCTACATTTTCCGCCGAGTATCTCTACATAGCTCTCCGCATCCTCTGGCAACTGAACCTGAACCCGATCGCCGATCAACAGGATCTTCAGGTCGTCCATCTCGGTCAGGCGACGCAGCTCCTGGATAAATCCGACCACGTCGCCATCCAGCGCGCGGATGTCGATAATGACGGCCTCGTAGGCCCAGGAAAACCCGAGATGCGCCGATGATGTCACCTTCGCCACCGCCTCGTCGGCGCTGTGCGCGATCGCCTTCATCACGCCCCAGCGGCCGAGCAGGCCGTCCAATCGGCGTTTCCGCGCGGCATCCTCGGAAAGCACCAGCACGCGTGCGTTACTCAGGCTGGTTCGGTGCTCGTTGATCTCCAACGTGCGCCGGAACGGAACCTGAAACCAGAACAATGAACCCACACCCTGTTGAGAGCGCACCCCGATACTGCCACCCATCAACTCGACCAGGCGTTTGCAGATCGCCAGGCCGAGTCCCGAACCACCGTGTTTCCGGGTCGTCGACGCATCGGCCTGGGAGAACGATTGAAAAAGCTTGCGCGCCGTCTCCGGCGACATACCCATACCCGTGTCACGCACCACGAAAAGCAGATCGACGATACGTCGCCCGGCACGTTGGTTGATCACCTCGACACTGACACCACCTTTATTGGTGAACTTGATCGCATTGCCGACCAGGTTGATCAGTATCTGGCGCAACCGGATCGGATCTCCGGACACGAACAACGGTACATCGTCTTGAATGATGGTCGAGATACGCAGGCCTTTGCGTTCGGCACTCTTGGCCATCAGCGCGGTAACCGCCTGGATGACATCACGCAGATTCAGGTTGATGGATTCGAGTTCGAGCTTACCCGCCTCGATCTTGGAGAAATCCAGTATGTCGTTGATGATTCGCAGCAGATGGCGCGAGGAGCTGAGCGCGGTATCGACATGCTGGTACTGCTCCTGCTTCAGTTCTGTTTCCCGCAGCATCTCCAGAATAGGAAGAATGCCGTTCAGCGGCGTTCTGATCTCGTGGCTGATGGTGGCGAGAAACTCGGTTTTCGCCACGTCGGCAATCTCGGCCTGATTGCGCGTCACCGCCAACTCGTGCTCCACCGCATCACGCGCATGGACCGTATCCGTCAGCGCGTCACGGGTCTCCTCCAGCTCCTCGCGGACCCGGGCCAGCTCCTGGCTGACTTCATCGAGCACCAGCGAGCGA
>JALULB010000211.1 GCA_027041035.1 Sedimenticola sp.
GAATGACTATTCGCCTCAAGCGAACGAAAAAACGGACTCAAAATGGCTTTCCCTCGCTACGATCGGTTAAATCCGACAGACTCCTAGGAGGGCAGTCTGCCGCAGTGGCAGGGAATTGGCAGATTTTTCCGACCCTTCGCCGTCACAAAATCCCCACTATGCTCCTCAACGATCGACTCGATTCCCCGCAGCCTTACGACAATTCCCCAAACCCGGCAGTCTGCTAGCTAACACGGCTGCGGCAGGGCCTGAAGAAAGTGTCTTTCAAGACTTGACAGACGGTGATATGCACACCCCGCCATGGGTCCGGGAAGGTCGTATGCCGTGACAGACAAATTGGCGGTGGTGATCTGTTAAATGCAAGTAAATCAACAGGTTGTGTTGCTGTATCAAAATTGGTCGATTTGATGCAAGGCAAGGAATGATGCGGCCTGCGGGGCTGTTTCCGCGTACTGTCCACAAAGTTATCCACAGAAAATGTGAGTAGCGATAAGTGCTTGATCCGGGGGGCTCCCGAGTGTGTTGCCGCCTGTCGCCGGGGTGCCTGCGTGGCGCCTGAATCATCAACTGGATTGGCGTTTTCTGACATCTCCGCCGCTTGAAGCACTTTACGCTGGCCGAACGGCATGAAGTCGTCGCGCGGGGTGGCGCTTCAGAACAAAGCCTTGCCGAACAGCGCGCGGGTCGAGATATGGCTGCCTTTTTTCTCGCTGGCTGCGTGGCGTTTCCGCGTGGAGGCGTCGGTTTCGATGCGGTAGTCGACGCTGACACGGTCGCTGGCCAGTGGACGAAACAGCTTGTCGGCGAAGGCGACATGATCGGGATGCTCGCGGAAGCTGTCGATGACCTTGGGGTGGCAGAAGCGTATCAGCCAAGTGTAGCGGTATCGGGCGTTCTCCCGCGCGGTCTTGCCGGTGACGACCTCGCGCACGCCGGGAATGGCGCCGAGTACCCGGCGTCCCTCGGCCATCAGCATCTCTGCCTGCTCCGGATCGCCGCCGGAGAGGTTGTACAGGATCACATGCTCGACCGGGGTCCAGGGCTGGCAACGCGCCAGCACCTCGGCGGCGCGTCCCGCCGATCCCCACAGGCGCATCTTGCTTTCGACCTCGGCGCTCACCGTTTGTCGCACATCCCGGACCAGGTTGGTATAGCTGTTGCCCTTGCGGCTGCTGGCGCTGGAGCGGATGCTGGCGCCGGCCACCTCGGCGAGCGCGGTGTAGTAGTTGATCTTGGCGATGCCGTTGGTGATCAGGCGCCGGAACTGGGCGTCGCTCAGGCCGGTGCCGCCGTGAATCACCAGCGGGATGGACAGCGCTTCGTTGATCTGTTTCAGGCGTTGGTAGTCGAGCCTGGGCTTGCCCTTCATGCGTCCGTGCACGGTGCCGACGGAGACCGCGAGGAAATCCACGCCGGTGCGTTCCACGTAGGCTTTTGCTTCCACCGGGGTGGTGTAGGCGAGCGCTTCCGGATGGCGTTCGGCGTCTTCGCCTTCGACGCCGGGCACGTAGCCGAGTTCGCCCTCGACGGCGATGCCGCAGGCATGCGCGGTATCGGCAACGGCGCGGGTGATACGGATGTTCTCGCTGAATTCCTGGTGCGAGGCGTCGATCATTACGCCGTTGCAACCCAGTTTGATGCCGCGTACCGCCGAGTCGAGGTCGGCGCCGTGGTCCAGGTGTATCGCCACGGGAACCGAGGCGCGTTCGGCGGCCTTTTCCACCGCCGGCATCATCAATTCGATATCGAAGTAGCCGAAGTGGGATTCGGCCAGGCTCAGGATCACCGGGGCGCGCGCCTGTTCCGCCGCGGACAGGATGGCTTCGAGAAAATCCAGGCTCACCAGATCGAACGCGCCGACCGCGTAGCCGTGGTCGTAGGCGTGCTGGAGCATGTCTTTCATGTCGATGATGGGCATTGCCTTCTACCTTCTGTCTGTGTGGCCGGCCGGGCGCTGGATCAGTGACCCGGCGCGCCGGTCGCGGCCAAGCGTGTTTCCAATGTTTCCCGCAGGCGGGCCAGCGCCTTTACTCGCAGGTGACTGGCCATGTAGTGGTAATAGTTCATTGTGCAGTTCACCGTGGTGTGCAGGCTGTCGCGGCCGCTGTCCTGGAAAGCCAGCCACGCGAGCACCGGCAGATCGAACTGGCGTTCGTCGACCACGACCCAGCAGTCGTGCTCGACGATCAGCACCATCGACTTCAGCTCCGGCAGCGCGACGCGCATGGGCAGCTTCAGGTGCAGGCGCGCCCGGCGCCACAGGTTGTACAAGGCGGCGTCCACCTGTTCCTCGCGTGCCGCGTATACCGGCATGTCGTGGATGCGCGTGGTCATCAGCCCGTCAGGCTGGCGAACAACAGTGGCAGTTGTTCCGGCAATCGGTCGACATGCTCGATCACGGTGTAGTGGTTCTCGCCGAAGATGCGCTTGACGTAGTTGTCGGCGAGCGGGTCGAGTGTCAGGCAGTAGCTCAGCACGCCGCTGGAATACAGCTCTTCGACGGCCTTTTTGGTGTCGTTCCGCAGGTGGCGTGGATCGGACTCGTCGATGTCCGCCGGCTCGCCGTCGGTGACCAGCAGGATCAGCTTGCGTCGTTCCTGCTGTTTCAGCAGATGATGGCCAGCGTGGCGCAGCGCCGCGCCCATGCGCGTCGACAGGCCGCCCTTCATGCCGGCGAGGCGTGCCTTGGCCTCGTCGTCGAAGTGCTGGTTGAAATCCTTGAAGCGGTAGTATTGCACGTCGTGGCGGCCGTCGGAGGCGAAGCCGTGCAGCGCGAACGGATCGCCGATGCCCTCGATGGCGGTGGCGACCAGGGTCGCCGCCTCGCGGGTCAGTTGCAGGATGGTCTTGTCGGTATCACCGACCTGTTCGTTGGTCGATTCCGACAGGTCCAACAGCACAACGACGGCGAGGTCGCGGGTCTTCAGCACGTTTCGCAGGGTGATGCGCGGACTTGGTTGCTCGCCCATGCGCAGCGCGACCATTGCATCCACCGCCGCGTTGATGTCGATCTCATCGCCATCCTCCAGGCCGCGTTGGCGCTGCACGCCGGCCGGCGCCAGCAGGTCGATGATCTGGCGGATGCGGTGGGCGATCGGTTTGTGCTCGGCGAGGATGTCGTCGATATCCGCCGGGTCGCCCTTCGGCATGCGACGTTCGTACAGCGTCACCCAATCCGGTCGGTGCAACTGAATCTGGTAGTCCCATTCGTGATAGTGAAAGGGCTCCGAGACCGGCTCCTTGCCCCACATCTCGTTGAAGCTCTTGGTGTTGTCGGTCAGGTCGTCTTCGTAGGGGCGCATGATGTCGCTGCATGTCCAGATGACCTGGGCGTCGTCGCCGGCCAGTTCGCAGTCGACCTCGTGGGCCATCATCAGCGGGCTGACCTTCTGGCGGATCTGGCGCATGCTGGCCGGAACGTATTCGAATCCAGCATCCCAGTCGACTTCCTCGAAATGCCAGACGAACCGGTTGTCGTCGCGATACGGGATACGGTAACGCTCCAGGATGCGCAGGCTCGGCACCGCCTTGCGCGCGGCGAACAGGTTGTACAGCTCGATGCCCATCAGCCAGGAGAAGTGGTTGTCGTCCTGGTTGGCTTCGATTTGGGCATGGAACTTCTCGACGAAGCGTTCCAGCGGTTCGTCGTCGCCGCCTTGCGCGTCGGCGTCCAGCAGTCGCAGCGCGAGCGCTTCCAGCAGCGGGATGCTCTCGTGTTCCACGGGTTGTTCGTATTCGACGCGCATCAGCGATGCCCACAGGCGTTTCAGGCCGGGGAAGGCGTTGATGGCCTTGTATTCGACGCGCGCGTCTTCCAGCAGGCCGATGAAGAACATCTGCGCCGGGCTGAGCTGCTCGGCGGATACCGAGCTGTGCGTATAGGCCATGTGCGACGCCATGTGCGCGGCGGTGGCGCGATACAGCTCCAGGCCGGGGATGTCGCCGATGTCGTCCAGCGCGTCCGGCAGGTGCAGGATGCGGTCTTCGATATACGGGCGGAAATCGGTGTAGTCGGCGCCGGTCGGACGCAGGAAAAAGTCGCGGCCCCACAACGCGCGCAGGTAGAAGTTGAGCTTGCGCTGGATGCGCACGAACAGTACCCCGCGACGCTCCTTCTCCAGCATCGCGCGGCTGTCGGCGGATTCCAGGTTGAAATAGCTGGTCAGGTTGTTGAAGTCGCGGCGATAGGCCCGCGCGCCGAAGTTCGCCCAGCGGCGCAGGCCGCTCAGGGTCAGCTTGGACAGCAGTTCGTCGATATGCGTCAGCATCGGCCGCAGGCCGCGCGCGGCGGTCGAGGCGAGCTGGTGGATCAGGGTCAGGTAGCCGCGCACCAGTTGGGCGTCGCCGAGCTGTCGCGATACCGTCGGCAGGCCGGCGAACAGCAGCGTGATCACCTCGCCGGAGGTCATCGACGAGACCTTCATCGCGGCGCTGATGCAGTCGGGAATGATGTCCTCGCCGCATTCCTTCGCCACCAGCGGCATCTCCTGAAGGTAGGTGATTACCAGGTCGTTGCCGCGCCGCAGCTTGGCCAGCGCCCGGGCGCCGTCGAGATAGTCCGCCAGCCCGGCCGGCGACATGCTGCGCGCGGCCTCGTGAAAGGTGGCGTCGAGTACGTCCTTGACCTCGGGAACCACCTCTTCGAGGAATTCCGAATAGTCTTCAAGTTTGACAGATGCCATTACTGCTCACCCCACGGGTCCGGAAGCGTTCGTGATTCGCCTGAATCACCCGAGGAACGTCTGCACGGCAGCGTTCAAGGTATCACGCATGTCGGGATCGTCCGTCAACGGCGTGATCATGGTGATGCTGCATGCCGATTCCGCGTCGATTCCCTTGCTGATCAGTTGTCCGGCGTAGACCAGCAGGCGCGTCGAGATGCCTTCGTCGAGGCCGTGCCCCTTCAGGTTGCGCGCGCGATGCGCGATCTGCACGAGCTTCTCCGCGGTGGCCTGGTCGACACCGGATTCCTTGGTCACGATGGAGACCTCCAGTTCGGCCTCGGGGTAGTCGAAATCCAGGCCGCCGAAACGTTGCTTGGTCGACTGCTTGAGATCCTTCATCAGGCTCTGGTAGCCCGGATTGTAGGAGATCACCAGCTGAAAATCCGGGTGCGCCTCGATCAACTCGCCCTTCTTGTCCAGGGGTAGCGCGCGCCGGTGGTCGGTGAGCGGGTGGATGACCACGGTGGTGTCCTGACGCGCCTCGACCACCTCGTCCAGATAGCAGATCGCGCCGATGCGCGCGGCGGTGGTCAGCGGTCCGTCCTGCCATTTGGTGCCGTCCTTGTCGAGCAGGAAACGTCCGACCAGATCGGATGCGGTCATGTCTTCGTTGCACGCAACAGTGATCAACGGTCGACCCAGTTTCCATGCCATGTACTCGACGAAGCGGGATTTGCCGCAGCCGGTCGGGCCTTTCAGCATCATCGGCATGCGCACGTTGTAGGCGGCCTCGTAGAGTTCGATCTCCTTGCCGACCTGCTCGTAGTACGGCTCGTTCCTGATGAGGTATTGCTTGGGATCTACTGTTGAATCAGACATCATCATATCCACTCATAAATCTTGTAAAGTTACGATTCTTCGTCCGCGGTTTCCTGTTCGCCGGACCATCCCGAGGCTTTCGCTTCGCGGATGGCGCGATCATGGATCTCGCGGTGGCGTTTGGCCAACGGCTCGGGAAGCTGGCTGACCAGGCAGCCATACTTGTCCCACTCGGCGTTGACCTTTTGCAACAAGGCGTCGATGCCCGCCAGATTCCATCCCTCGCAGGTCTCGGTTTCCGGCAGGATGCCAAACACCCAGGCATCCCGGATGATCTTGCCGATGGTCGTCATGCCGCCGTTGATATCCTTGTCGACGCCGACATAGCGGTCGGGTTTACGCTTGTGCATCCTTTGTTCTCCAATGACCCGGTCACGGGGTAGCGTGACCGGGCGGGGTCGTGGCCTAAACCGTGTCGCCGCGATAGATCACCATCGCCGCGCCGGCGGACTGGGAGAAGTTATCGAAACCCAGCAGACGCACATGGTTCTTCGGGTGCGCCGCGTGGCAGGCTTCCACCTCTTTCAGGATGGCGTCGACGTCGGTTTCGCCGAACATCGGCAGTTTCCACATATACCAGTAGTGGCCGCCGGCATTCTCCGGCTCGGTGTGTTCGATACCCGGATTCCAGCCCTTGCTCACGATGTATTCGATCTGGGCGCGGGTCTGCTCCGGCGTGAAGGGCGGCAGGTAAGAGAAGGTCTCGAACTTGCGGCTGGAAGGATCGCTCAGACTTGATTGGTAATCTTGCATGTTTTTGCTCCTGATTGCTGTTGGGTCGTCGCGCTCGCGGTCGGCACGGCATGACGCCCCGACCGCCAGCGTTGCTTACTTGTGGGAAACGTCGAGTTTGTCGACGGTGTCGAACTCGAACTTGATCTCTTTCCAGGTTTCCATCGCGGCGGCCAGCTCGGGGCTGTGCTTGGCGGCGGCGGTGAGGATCTCCTTGCCTTCCTTCTCCAGTTCGCGGCCCATGTTGCGGGCTTCGACGCAGGCCTCGACCGCGACGCGGTTGGCGGCCGCGCCGGCGGCGTTGCCCCACGGATGGCCCAGGGTGCCGCCGCCGAACTGCAATACCGAGTCGTCGCCGAAGATGCTTACCAGCGCCGGCATGTGCCAGACATGGATGCCGCCGGAGGCAACCGGGAAGACACCCGGCATCGCGCCCCAGTCCTGGTCGAAGAACAGGCCGCGCGAGCGGTCTTCCTTGATGTAGGAGTCGCGCATGGTGTCGATCCAGCCCAGGGTGGCGTCGCGATCGCCTTCCAGCTTGCCGACAACGGTGCCGGAATGCAGGTGGTCGCCGCCGGACAGACGCAGGATCTTGGTCAGTACGCGGAAGTGGATGCCGTGGTGCGGATTGCGGTCGAGCACCGCGTGCATCGCGCGGTGGATATGCAGCAGCATGCCGTTGTCCTGGCACCATTGCGCCAGCTGGGTATTCGCCGACCAGCCGCCGGTGATGTAGTCGTGCATGATGATCGGCGCGCCGATCTCCTTCGCGTATTCGGCGCGTTTCATCATCTCGTCGGAGGTCGGCGCGGTGACGTTCAGGTAGTGTCCCTTGCGCTCGCCGGTCTCGGCTTCGGCCTTCTGAATGGCTTCCATGACGAAGTCGAAGCGCGCGCGCCAGCGCATGAAAGGCTGGGAGTTGACGTTTTCGTCGTCCTTGGTGAAATCCAGGCCGCCGCGCAGACCTTCGTAACAGGCGCGGCCGTAGTTCTTCGCCGACAGCCCCAGCTTTGGCTTGATGGTGCAACCCAGCAGCGGACGTCCGTACTTGTTCAGGATATCGCGCTCCATCTGAATGCCCTGTGGCGGACCGTTGCAGGTCATCACATAGGCGATCGGGAAACGGATGTCTTCCAGACGCAGCGCGCGCAGCGCCTTGAAGCCGAACACGTTGCCGACCAGCGAGGTCATGACATTGACCACGGAACCTTCCTCGAACAGATCGATCGGGTAGGCGACGAATGCATAGAAGCAGGTATCGTCTCCGGGCACGTCCTCGATGGCGTAGGCGCGGCCCTTGTAATAGTCCAGATCGGTCAGCAGGTCGGTCCACACCGTGGTCCAGGTGCCGGTGGAGGATTCCGCCGCGACCGCCGCCGCGACCTCTTCGCGTGGCACGCCATCCTGCGGGGTTACCTTGAAACAGGCCAGGATATCCGTCTCCTTCGGGGTGTAGTCCGGCATCCAGTAAGTTTCGCGGTATTCTTTTACACCCGCGTCATAAGTCTTAGCCATGGTGTTCTCCAGTGATTCAAAAAATGTGAGTTGCGGCGTGGTGACGACCGCGTGGGTGGACATTATTCGGATGTGTTGATATAAAGGGAAATCGATAATTTCTATATATAAGATAGCTTGTAGTCTATGATCTATTCGACCGCCGAAAACCTGATTCGCCATGTCACCCTGCGTCAGCTACAGATCTTTGAGGCCGTGGTGCGTCTGAACGGCTACACCCGGGCGGCGGAGATGCTGCACCTGACCCAGCCGACGGTATCGATGCAGGTGAAAAAGCTCGGCGAGACGATCGGACACCCACTGCTCGAAAAAGTCGGCAATCGTCTCTATCCAACCCCGGTCGGGGAGGAGGTCTATGCCTCGGCGCGGAATATCCTTGGCGCCATGGTCTTGCTGGGGGAATCGGCCGCCGCGCTCGAAGGCGTGGTCAGGGGGCCGCTGCGCATCGCCGTCATCACCTCGGCCAAGTACTTCATGCCACACCTGCTTGGCGCCTTCATCAAGGACTACCCCGAGGTAAAACCGATACTGAAGGTAACGAACCGTTCGCGCGTGCTCGAACGTCTCAAGTCCAAGGAAGACGACCTGCTGATCATGGGGCAGGTGCCGGTGGAGCTGGAGGTGGAGGCGCATCCGTTCATCGACAACGAGCTGGTCGTGGTCGCGAATCCCAACCATCCGTTGACCAAAAACCGCTCGATCACCTTGCGGCAACTGAGCGAGGAACGCTTTCTGGTGCGCGAGGCCGGTTCCGGTACACGTCTCGCCATCGAACGCCTGTTCGCGGAACAGGGCCTGGAGATTCAACCCTACATGGAACTCGGCAGCAGCGAGGCGATCAAGCAAGCGGTCATGGCGGGGCTGGGCATCTCGGTGCTGTCGCGCCACAACCTGCGGCTGGAACTCGCCGGCAATCATGTCGCGATCCTGGACGTAAAGGGATTCCCGCTGTTCTACCGCTGGTACGCGGTCCACCTGAAAGGCCGGAAGCTGTCCCTGGTCAGCCAGACATTCCTGGATTTTCTGCTGCGGCAGGGCAGGGAGATGATGGAACGGGTTCCCGTGGGGCCGATGGACGCGTCTGAATCGCCGGGTTGTTGAGTGGGGTTCTGAGGGCTGTGTACCACGCCCACCTGCCCGACGCCGTCCCGCCAGCCTCATTCGAGTCATCCAGAAATCCGCCTCGACGGCCAAATCGTCCTTAGTGGCCAAGCCCTCCAGAACGACCTGCCACCGGACATTCAGCCCGGTGGTATCGCCTTCGACATCGTCGGCATCGGTGGTATCGCCTTCGACATCGTCGGCATCGGTGCCAGCGCCGACTGGCACGCCCCCCAGAGCGAAAAGACCCGCGCCACCTGCCAACAGATCGGCTCCGCGCTCGGATACGCCGTGCCCGAACAAATGCCCATCGACCCGACAACAACCCCGAGTCGTTGTCGAACAAACGGTAGACCGCGAGGGTATCAGATCATCCCTGGTCGGATTAAGGCTGGCTCATCGAGAGGATTTCGCAATAGAATCGAGCACTTTTGTTACATGCGCCTTGATGCGCTTGTCCTTAACGTACAGTCCTTTCATCTCTTCATCAGCCCAGCTTATCTCCATCTATCCGTTTAAAATAAACAGTTTACGATATATTCTTGGAGTTTTTATAAGGTGATGCCCTGAGTGCTGCGAGTAATCGTTTAGCCAATTCGGAAGGTGTGTCAACCGGGATATTACGTCGAAGTGACGTGTATCTACGGGGCATGATGTGTATCTCCGGCGGGGTATCCTACGGGAGTGGAGAGCGTGCATATTGCTTGAGAGGAAAAGTGGGTGCAAGTGTGTGAATTTTCGGCTAGTATTTTACCGACTGGAGGAGGCGGGGCGGTGCCACGGGATGGCGGTGGCGACGCGCCTTTTGGAGATAGGCGTCAAAGTGACGTGTTATAACACGTCGAAGTGACGCCTAGTAAGCGTTAGATGAAAATAATTTAAGTATAGGGAACAAAAAAGTGATAAAGGTGTTTCTCTCGCATAGCAG
>JALULB010000212.1 GCA_027041035.1 Sedimenticola sp.
TGGAGTCTCCGACCAGGGCCCCGGCGATGCCCTCCTCGGCGTTGAACGAGGTATTGAACCAGAAGCAGGATCAGCTCGATCGCGAGGAGGCCATTGCCCAGCACGTGTTCTGCCAGTTGACCGGCGACAACCAGTCGTTGGAGCACTGCCGGTCCTGGACACGCCCGATGGGCAGTTTTTCCGGTGATCTGATTCAGATGGCAAGCGCGCCGAACGGCGATGATTACATTCTGCTCGGCGATTTCACCGGTCATGGCCTGCCGGCCGCGATGGGCGCGGTGCCGGCGTCGTCGGTGTTTCTCGCGATGGCGGGCAAGGGCCTGCCGCTGGCATCCATCGCCGCCGAGTTGAACCGCAAGTTGCACAGCCTGTTGCCGACCGGTTATTTCTGCTGCGCGGTGCTGCTGCGCATCGGCGCGGATCGCCGTCATGCGCATATCCACAACGCCGGCCTGCCGCCGGTTTTGGTCGCCACGCGCGAGGGTGTCTTGAAGCACAGCGTCGAATCCGAATTTCTACCACTGGGCGTTGTCGCGGAGGATCCTTCCGGCAAGGACGGCGAAACGCTGTGCGTGACGCTGGCTCCCGGTGACTGCATGTACGCCTATTCCGACGGCCTGACGGAAGCCGAGGAGTCCGGAGGCGCGATGTGGGGGCAGCAGCGCATGGAGTCGTTGATCCAGTCTCCGCTGACGAAAGACACGGGCCGGCTGGAACAACTGCGAACCCAGGTGTTGCAATTCATCGGCGAGGCGCCGCCATCGGACGACATCGCGGTGGTCGAATACTGTGTCGCGCGGGCCGCGCGGCGGGCGGACGCGGCCTGAGCATGCCGCTGGTATCACGCTTCGTTGCTCGCCGCGATCGGCAGGGAGACCGCCGCGGTGATCAGACCGGCGTCGCCATGCAGCGCGACGCTGCCGCCATGGGCCTCGACAACGTGTTTCACCAGCCCCAGGCCGAGCCCGGTGCCGCGTGATTTGGTGGTGAAGAAGAAATCATAGGCATGTTTCCGCACGGCTTCGTCCAGCGCTTCGCCCTGATTGGAGATGCTCAGTAGCAGTTGCGCGTTCGCCATCCGCAGGACGATGCGGACCTCGCCGCCTTCGGGACTGGCCTCGCGGGCGTTCTTCAGCAGGTTCAGCAATGCCTGGCGCATCTTTTCGCTATCCACCCGTACCGACGGGCAACTCGGGCAGGTCTCGCGTATCAGTTTCAGCTGCTTTTCCGCGAACAGCCCGGCTTCCAGTTCGAGTACCCCGTCCAGCAACGCGTCCAGCGTCATCGGCTGCCTGTCCGGCGCGACCGGTTTGGCGTAGTCCAGCGTTTCACTCAGCATGGCTTCGAGGCGATCCACCTCGCCGACGACCAGTTCGACACGCTGCTTCTCCCGCGCGGACAGGCCATCGCCACGGCTCACGCCGGACAACGCCAGCTTGATCGACGCCAGCGGGTTACGCATCTCATGCGCCAGCACCGAGGCCGTCTGGCCGATGGTGACGAGCCGCGCCTGATCGAGCAGACTGGCGTGCGCCTGCTCCAACTCCCGGGTACGCGCCGCCACCTGTTGCTCCAGCCCCGACTCGTAACGCCGCCCCACCCAGCGCAACACCAGAAACCCCAACAGCCCGATCAGACCATAGGTGACCAGCAGCACCGCATCCAGATGCAGGTGCAACGCATCCATGAGGGCAAACAGCTCGGAAAGATCGCTACTCACACCCAGGGTCCAGGCATTAGGCATATTATTCGGTACCGACAGCTTGCGTAGCGAGAATAACTCGACAGCACCGCGCTCGGTGCCGCGCCATGCGTTGCCACTCCAGCGACCCGGGTCGCGGATGACCGCGCCATTCAACTGCCGCAGGGGGCCCTTCAGCAAATGAGCCACCGGATAAGGCAGCTTCCCGTCCCGCTGGCTGTCGGCGATCACCGTTCCCGCTTTCCGATCGATAAGGAACAGGCGCACGCCGAACGGCCCGGCATGATCGATGAAGCCCTGGAACTTGGCGACGATGGTCTCCGGCGCCACGCCATCCTGGAGGCTACGCTCCAACAGCGGCTCCATGCCGGCGATCACCTCCTGGTTATGGTCGATGCCATGCCTTACCAATTGGCGCTGCAGGTAATCGATGATATGCACGCCGCCGACCAGACCGACAATGACGACCACCGCCAGCATCAGGAGAAAACTGATTACGGAGATCGTCAGCGGCTTCTGCCGCTGGATAAGACTTTTCAGGGACACTTGAGTAAACTCGACGCGACACACAAGCGAGCACTATATCGCATTCCCGGAGCGCCACCCTTCATGTCGAACATACTGGTAGTGGAAGACGACGAGGTCTTTTCTCAGCTGTTGACCATGCATCTCGAAGACATCGGTCATACGCCGTTGGCGGCTCATGATCTGAGCCAGGCCCGGCTTCATCTGAAGCGGATGTCGCCGGACGCGGTGTTGCTCGACCAGCAACTACCGGATGGCTATGGCATGGATCTGCTGCGCGAGATCAAGGCGGACAAGGATGCGCCACCGGTCATCATGGTAACCGGTGTATCGGACAATGCGCTGGTCATCGAGGCCATGAAGGCCGGCGCCTACGATTTCGTGCGCAAACCCATGGATGAATTGGAACTGGACACCACGCTGAACAACGCCTTGCGCAGCCACCGGCTGTCGCGCAAGGTCCACGCCATCAGCCAGGCCGCCGACTACGAGGTGGACATCAACCAGATCGTCGGCAAAAGCCCCGCCATCACGGGCCTGCTGAAGACCATTGGCAGTGTCGCCGCGAGTCAGGCCAGCGTGCTGATCACCGGCGAGAGCGGTACCGGCAAGGAGGTCGTCGCCAGGGCCATCCACCACCATTCGGAACGCAGCGGCCTGTTCCTGCCGGTAAACTGCTCGGCCATTGTCGAAAACCTGCTGGAAAGCGAGCTCTTCGGCCACGAGAAAGGCAGTTTCACGGGCGCCGAGCGAAGCAAGCCGGGAAAGTTCGAACTCGCGGCGGACGGCACGCTGTTTCTCGACGAGTTGGGGGAGCTGCCGCTGAACCTCCAGGCCAAGCTGTTGCGCGTATTGCAGGAAGGCACCTTCGAACGCGTTGGCGGCACGGAGACCCTGCACACCTCCGCGCGCATCGTTACCGCCACCAACCGCGATCTGGAAAGCATGGTAAGGGAGGGCAGCTTCCGCGAAGACCTGTACTATCGCTTGAATGTCGTCAACCTCGATCTTCCGCCGCTGCGGGACCGCATGGAGGACCTGCCTCTGCTCGTGGAGCACCTGTTGCACAAGATCAACCGACGCCTGCATGCCCAGGTAACGAATATCGCCCAGGCCGCCTGGTCCCGCATGCAGGACTATCCGTGGCCTGGAAATGTCCGCGAACTGGAAAACATCCTTACCCGCGCGGCCGTGCTGTGCCGCGACGACACCATCACGCCCGACCTGCTGGGCATCGACACCCCGGCCTCCGACCAGGACGCCAAGACCAGTGCAGATACCGGAACGGGTGAACTGGAACTCATCAGCCTGGACGCACTGGAAGAAAGGCATATCAAGCAGGTTCTGCAATACACCCGCTGGCACAGGGGCAAGGCCTGCGACATCCTCGGCATCTCCCGTCCCTCGCTGGAACGCCGCATCAAGAAGTATGCGTTCGACGAATCATAGAATTTTTTAACGTTTCGGTTTCTCGCCGTGGCGCCGCAGTCGCCACGCCAGAGGGCCGAAATCCCGCAAGTCACTGTTTTAACGCGATATATCCTGATTCAAAAAAACTGGCACGCTATCTGCTTTGTACATAACTACAACCACAGGCAATCGCTCATGAGAGCGACCCGGCTAACAACGCATCGCACGATATCAATCTGGAGAAATCGCATGAAAAAACTCATTTCCATCGCCGCCATCGCCCTCTTCGTCAGCAGTGGCGCCGCATTGGCACACGATAAGGATCTTGGCGCCAACGAGGATCTGTATGGTTCCCCTATCCTGGATCACGACAAAGGCAGCGCGCCGAATGGCAAGGTCATGAAGGGCGAGGGCGATCTGTATGCCAGTCACCTGGCCAATCCGACGGACGTGACGCCAAACCCCAACGCGAAGCCGGAGATGCCGGCACCTGGCGAAGGCTGGTCCGATCCGGACCCCGAGGGCTACGGCATCAACAAGTAGTTCCCGCCAGTGCCGCTGCCAGCCCGGGTGCGGGTAGTGGCAAAGAAGACCCACCCGGTTTCAACAGGGATCGCCCAGACTCACGGCGGGCGATTCCAACAGGAGAATAGCATGAAGAAACTCATCACGATCGCAACCATCGCCATGCTCGGCAGCGCTGCCAGCGCATGGGCGCACGATGAACATTTTGGCACCAATGAAGACCTGTACCAGTCTCCGTTGATGGATCACGACAAGGGCAGTTCGGCCACCGGCAAGGTCATGAAGGGCGAAGGCGATCTGTATGCCAGCCACTTGGCAAATCCCGAGGACGTGACGCCAAACCCCAACGCGAAGCCGGAGATGCCCGCGCCTGGCGAAGGCTGGTCCGATCCGGATCCCGAGGGCTATGGTCTGAATTGAATGGCTGGCCGCGGCTACGGCACCGGCGTCAAGCGGACAGGGGGTCAGCGGTTTTACGCCACAGGCTGCCACCGCTGGCCTTGTCCAGGGTATCGAGCATCTGCTCGTGCGCGGCCAGTTCTTCCGCGCTGAGTTGGTACACCGGCAGGGGCGGCCTGTCGGCGGGCAGGCGACGGGGTTCCGATCGCCCGCCGGCACCCTGGTTGCCATCGTCATCGTCCAGTAACAGACTGGTCTGGCCGCCGGTCATCATCAGATAGACATCGGCGAGAATCTCGGCGTCGAGCAGCGCGCCGTGCTTGGTGCGCTTGGTGTTGTCGACAGCGTAACGCTGACACAGGGCATCCAGGCTGTTGCGCTGGCCGGGATGCAGTTTTCGCGCCATCACCAGGGTATCGGTGATACGGCAACTGTCTTCCAGTTTTTCATCGCCGCCAAGCAGACCCAATTCGTGATTCAGGAAGCCGACATCGAATGGCGCGTTGTGGATGATCAGTTCGGCGCCGCGCAGGTAGGCCATGAATTCGGCCGAGACATCGGCGAAACGCGGCTTGTCGGCCAGGAACTCGTTGGTGATGCCATGCACCTCGATGGCGCCGGCATCGATCTCGCGGTCCGGTTGCAGATAGACATGGAAGTTATTGCCGGTCGGACGGCGTTCGACCATCTCGACGCAACCGATCTCGATGACACGATGCCCCTGCTTCGGCTCCAGGCCGGTGGTTTCCGTATCGAGTACGATCTGCCGGCTCATAGCTCGTCTATTCCCCGGTTGGCGAGTTGGTCGGCGATCTCGTTCTCGCGGTGGCCGCTGTGCCCCTTCACCCAGGCCCACTCGGCCTGGTGACGACCGATCTCTTCGTCCAACTGTCGCCACAGATCCTGATTCTTCACCGGCTTGCCCGCCGCCGTCTTCCAGCCGCGTTTCTTCCAGTTGGCCATCCACGAGGTGATGCCTTGCATGACGTACTTGGAGTCGGTGGTGATGCGCACGCTGCTGGGCCGCTTCAGTGCACGCAAGGCCTCGATGACCGCGAGCAGCTCCATGCGGTTGTTCGTCGTCTCGGCCTCGCCGCCCCAGAGCGTCTTTTCGGTATCGCCATGGCGCAACAGCGCCCCCCAGCCGCCGGGGCCGGGGTTGCCACGGCAGGCGCCGTCGGAAAAAATCTCTACGATGGATGATTTGGACATATGAAAACTCTCGGTAAAGAAAACGCCGGGATAACTACCCAGCTAACCGCTGAAATGCGCCAGCTCTGCGTTCAAAAATGGTCATTTACACGTGTAAACCGGCAATTGCTCCTGCATTGCCCTCATAAGTTACATCCCTGTAACGATCACATTTTTTGCCTTGATCTGACGCATTTCAGCGGCGATCTGAGCAGTTACCCTTTATTTGATCTACTCGCTGAGTAGTTACACGCCGGGAAACGTTACGGCGTGGGTTCGGTGACACCCGAGCCGATCAGCCCGCCGATCTTCCGCACCAGTGGGCCTACCGGTGTCAGCGTGGAGACGCGCTTACGCGCATGCACCAGATAGGCGGCGCCTGGCGCGAGGCGCATCCTTGGCACGATGCGCGGCAAACGGGGGCTGGAGAACGGCGGTCGACGGAACAGGCTGTGGGCATGGGCGATATCGAAGCCCAGCAGGCTCAACCAGTCATGCAAGCGCCGCTGACCGACGAACTGGCCGTTCCATGGCGTCTGGCCGCCCTGCTTGCGGAGTATCCGCCACAGCCCCCACAGACTCCACGGGTTGAACCCCAGGATCAGCAAATGGCCTTCCGGGATCAGCACCCGCTCCACCTCGCGCAACAGCTGGTGCGGATCAGAACTGAAGTCCAGCGTATGTGGCAGCAGAACCGCGTCGACGCTGTCGCTGGCGATCGGCAGGCTTTCCGGCTCGGCATAGACGGCGGCGCCCGACGGCGCGTCATCGACGCCGACATAGAATTTCCAGCGCACCCGGCTATCACCCAGCAGACTGGCAAAAACGGCCGGTCCGCCCAGTTGCAGCAGATAGTAGCCGAACACGTCCGGCAGGCGGTCTTCCAGCGCCCGGCGCTCCTCCTGGAACAGCGACAAGCCGGGTTCGTCGGCATACCAGGCGGCCAGTCGCCGGTTGGCGTCGAGCAGTTGCTGTCTTGCGCTGGCGATGCCCGATGGTCTATCCATGGGGCGCAGCATAGCAAATCCCGTCGCGGGGCTGCATGCGAGAATTCCGCGCGGGCTTGGCGGCGATCAGCCTGAAATCGCCAACATACTGGAAATTCTAGGTTTTCGACCGTATAGTCTGTATATCCAAAAACACAAAAAGCCGCATCATGCAGATCTCTATTCGCGTCCTCTCGATCGGCCTACTGGGTGCAAGCCTGAGCGGCTGTTTTACCACGCCGACCAAGACCGTCAGGCTGCCCGACGTGGTCGGTCCAGCGGCAACGGCGAACACCGAACCGGCTCCTCCGGCAAAGGTGGCCGAACCTGCCGCTGCCGCCACCCCCACGCAACGCAAGCCGCCGGCACCGGCCGAACCCGGTGATGTCTGGCAGCGCATTCGCGACGGCTTTTCACTGCATATCCCGAAGAACCGGCGAATCGACCAGCTGATGCACGTGTATCGCAAGCAGGAGCGCATGGATCGCATTCAGGCGCGCGCGGCGCCTTGGCTGCACTATATCGCCAATGAGCTGGAACGCCGCGAGCTACCGATGGAACTGGCGCTGCTGCCGGCCGTCGAAAGCGCCTATCAGGCGCGGGTGTTCTCGCCGCGTGGCGCCGCCGGTATCTGGCAGTTCATGGGCGCGACCGGGGGGCAATACGGCCTGGAGCAGAACTGGTGGTACGACGGCCGCATGGATGTCGTCGATTCGACCCGCGCCGCGCTGGACTACCTGAGTTGGCTGCAGCGCCGCTATCATGGCGACTGGCTGCTGGCGCTGGCCGCCTATAACTCCGGCATCCGCACCGTCGACCGGGCAATCCGGCACAACAAGCGCCGCGGCCGACCCCACGATTTCTGGCATCTCCGCCTGCCACGCGAGACCCGTTCCTATGTGCCTCAATGGCTGGCGCTGCTGCGTATCATTCGCGATCCCGAGCGCTACGGCGTCGCGCTCCACCCGGTGGAAGACAGGCAAACCTTCGCCACGCTGCAAATCAACAAACCCATCGACCTGCGTGTCGCGGCGAAGCTGACCGGCATCCCGCTAGCGGACCTGGTCACGCTGAACCCGGGCCTGAAGCACCTGCATACCGGCTCGAACGACGGCTACAAGCTGCACCTGCCGCGCCACCGCGTCGACGATTTCAAGAAGAAGCTGGCCTCTATCCCGAAAGCGGAACTGGCCGGCTGGCGGCAATACCGGGTGAAGCCCGGTGACGTGCTCGGACGTATTGCCCGGCGCAACGGCATCACGGTTACCGCGATCAAGCAGGCCAACAACCTGAAGAGTTCGCGCATTCGCATCGGTCAACGCCTGAAACTACCGATTGGCGAAGGTGCCGCGCCACTGGTCATCGCGCGCCAGGGCAAGTCTCGGACGAAACCGGTGAAGGCGGCGCGACCGCGCCCGGCCTCGCCCAGGCCTGCCGTCACGGCCGGGAAGCAACAGGCTCGCGGCATCGCCTACAAGGTACGTAGCGGCGACAGCCTGTGGGTCATCGCGCGGCGTTTTGGCGTGCCGGTCGCACGACTCGCCGCGTGGAACGATATCGCCATCAACCAGACGCTTCGCCCCGGTCGCACACTGCGTATCCATACCGGCAGTCGCGCGGCCGACAAGGGTTCGACGCGTATCCATTACAAGGTCAGAAAGGGCGATTCGCTGTACCTGATCGCACGGCGTTTTCGCGTCAAGATGGATCAGTTGCAGAGCTGGAACAAGCTCGACGACAAGTACCTGATGCCGGGGCAGAAGCTGACCCTCTATCTGGAATGAATGCGTGGTGACCACATAAAAAGCCCCGCTCAAGGCGGGGCTGTCTCTGCATCCGATGACCTGTCAGACCTTCATGTAGTCTTCCAGACCCGGATTACCCTTCACGCCGATCAGCTTTGGCGTGTTAATCTTCTTCACGCTGACGGTATCGCGCGCGCGCAGGTAGTCCGCGACCAGATCCCAGACCGGGCGGCCCGGTGACTTGGAGCCGACGGTCGCCCAGCCCGCGACGACGTACTTCTTGTCCGCCTCGACCTTGGTGCCATCGTCCAGGCGCATGTCGGTGATACGCTTGCCCATCTTCTCGGCCGGCGCGCAGACATAATCCATGCCGCCGACACGCACCATGTCGCCACCCTGCTGATAGTAGGGATCGGTGTTGAACAGGTTGTCGCACACGTCCTCGAGGATGTTCTTGATATCCGTGCCGGTCATCTCGCGCCGATAGGTCTCCGGATAGGTCATGCCGCATTGGTCCATGACATGATCCATGGTGATGCTCTGACCCGGCAGCACCGTGGTACCCCAACGGAAACCCGGCGACAACGAGATCTGCGCGTCCTGGCCCTCGTTCAGGGCGTCACAGATGATCTGATCGAAGGTGCCGTTGAAGTTGCCGCGACGATAGAGCAATTGATCGGCGACGCCGAGCTTCTCGTTCAGCTTGTCCTTGTAGGGCGCGCGCACCTTGTCGACGTAAGCCTGCATCGCCTTGTCCGCCGGCAGCATGTTCGAGAACACCGGCAGCAGACGGTAACGGAAATCACGCAGCTTGCCGCCGCGCACGTCCAGGTCCATCACGCCGAGGAACTTGCCGTTCGAACCGGCATTGGTCACCAACGTCTTGCCACCCTTGTTCTTGACGATGGTCGGCTCCGGCATGCCATCGTGGGTATGGCCGCCGAAGATCGCATCGATGCCGGTGACGCGCGAGGCCATCTTCAGATCCACGTCCATGCCGTTGTGCGACAACACAACGACCACGTCCGGCTTCTCCTTGGCGCGTACCTCGTCGACGACCGCCTGCATACCTTCGTCGTTGATGCCGAAGGTCCAGTCCGGGATGAAACGCTGCGGGTTGGCGATCGGCGTGTACGGAAAGGCCTGGCCGATGACCGCGACACGCACATCGCCAAGCTTCTTGATCGTATACGGCTTGAACGCGTGCCCGCTATCCTCGTCGAAACCGGGGGAATCGGCGTATTGGTAGTCGAACAGCGCATCCTCGCGAACATTCACGTTCTGCGCGACGAATTCACCCTTGAATGCCTTGATGTTGTCCAGCAC
>JALULB010000213.1 GCA_027041035.1 Sedimenticola sp.
GTTGGATGCCCATCAACAGCCAGTTCGGCGGCGGGTGATCGATATGCGAACCGCGAAAGAACTGCTTCGGCGGCTGCTTGAAGCAGATCGACACGGTCGCCAGCGCCTTCGGCAGGCGCTTGCCGGTGCGCAGGTAGAAGGGCACGCCGCGCCAGCGCCAGTTGTCGACATACAGTTTCAGCGCGGCATAGGTCTCGGTGACGCTGCGCGGGTCGACGTTCGCTTCCTGTAGATAACCGGGTACCGGCTTGGCGTCGATATGGCCAGCGGCATACTGGGCGCGAAAGGCGCGCGCATGCACCGCCGACGGATGGATCGGGCGAATCGACTTCAGTACCTTGACCTTCTCGTCGCGCAGATCGTCGGCATCCATGGAGACCGGTGGCTCCATCGCGACCAGCGCCATCAGCTGGATCAGGTGACTTTGCAGCATGTCGCGCAGCGCGCCGGTATGCTCGTAGAAGGCCGCGCGCGAGCCGACGCCAAGAGTCTCGGCGTGGGTGATCTGCACATGGTCGACATAGTTGCGGTTCCACAGGGGTTCCAGCATCAGGTTGGCGAAGCGAAACACGAGCACGTTCTGCACCGTCTCCTTGCCGAGGTAATGGTCGATGCGATAGGTCTGGTCCTCGCGCAGATGGCGGCTCAGGCGGGTATGCAGATCGCGCGCGCTGATCAGATCGTGGCCGAAGGGCTTCTCGATCACCACGCGGCGCCAGCCACGATCCTCCTTCAACAGGCCGGTCTCGCCGAGGGCATCGACCACCGGCCCGTAGACCGACGGCGGCAGCGAGATATAGAACACCACATCCCGCGGATAGGCGTCGAGCTCCAGCAGATCGCCGAGTTCGCGAAAGGTCTCGCGTTGCTTCAGGTCGCCCTGAAAATACCGCATGCGGGCACAGAAGCGCGCGACGCTGTCGGCATCGACGGCTTCGCGCAGATGGGCCTCCAGGGTTGCCTCCACGTAGGCATGCCAAGCGGCGGCATCGAAGGGCTTGCGGCCGTTGCAGACCAGCTTCAGATCGGGGTGCAGCAGACCGGCGTGGTCCAGTTTGTAGAGCGCCGGCAGCAGCTTGACCTGGGCCAGATTGCCGCTGGCGCCGAATATCACGAGGGTGCAGGGGTCGGCCATCGATTTACGTTCCCGGGGTCGTTTTCCGGCCCATGATACCTGTCTCGCGAAGGGAACACACATCGGCTGGAATTGCGCGCGATGCAAGATTACACTGTCGCCCTGATTCGTTACCCAGGGCGTGGCATGCCGGAGCAGTCTTCCAATCGATCAGCTGAAAAGCCGTCACCGGCGCCGGCGAATCGCCGCCTGACCGTCACCTTGCCGGCGTCGGTGTTGATCCTCGCGGTATTGGCATTGCTGGTCTATTTTGTGCGCTCCGCGCCGCCCGACCGCATCGTCATCGCCACCGGCGACCCGCAGGGCGCCTACGCGCGCTTCGCGCGCGAGTATCAGGCGTTCATGCGGCCCCAGGGCGTCGAACTGGAGATTCGCGAGACGCATGGCTCGGTGGAGAACCTCAAGTTGCTCGCCGATCCGGACAGTGGCGTGGACATCGCGTTCGTGCAAAGCGGCGTGGGCTCGCCGGCACGCTTTCCCGGCCTGGTCGGGATCGCCGGTCTCTATCACGAGCCGCTGTGGGTCTTCAAGCGGCGCGACCTGGACGTGGCGCTGCTGCGGGATCTGCGCGGCAAGCGTATCGGCGTCGGCGCGGTTGGCAGTGGCGCGCGCCAGGCCGCCTTGGCCCTGCTCGACGAGAACGGCGTCGATGCCGGCAACACCGCGTTGATGTCCTCGGACATGGTCAGCCAGATCGAGGGGCTGCGCGAGGGGCGTCTCGACGCGGCATTATTGATCGCCTCGGCGACTTCCAAGGCGGTCTCGACCCTGCTGGCCGAGGCGGATATCGAGTTGATGGACGTGGTGCGCGCCGAGGCTTACGCGCGTCGCAAGCCGGTGTTCAGCGAGGTGGTGCTGCCACGCGGCGCGATCGACCCCGCGCGGGACATTCCGGCCACGGACAAGCGGATGATCTCGCCGGTCGCGACGCTGGTCGCGCGCAAGGGCTTTCACCCGGCGCTGATCAGCCTGGTATTGCAGGCCGCGAGCGAGGCACATGCGAAGCCCACCCTGTTCGACAAGGCCGGGGAGTTTCCGTCCGCCAGCCATGTGGATTTCCCGATCGCGAAACGCTCCAGGCGCTTCTTCAAGAACGGGCCGCCGTTCTTGCAACGCTATCTGCCGTTCTGGGCCGCCACCCTGATCGACCGGCTGGTGCTGCTGGCCCTGCCGCTGGTGACCCTGCTGTTCCCGCTGGTGAAGATCGTCCCGCCGGTGTATCGCTGGCGGGTGCGCTCGCGCATCTACTCGTGGTACGAGCAACTGCTGGAGATCGAATCCAACGCCGAACACAAGCTGCCGGCGGGCGACATCGCCAGCTACCTGCATGAACTCGACGACATGGAGGACGAGGTCAACGCGATCACCGTGCCGCTCTCCTATGCCGACAACAAGTACAACCTGCGCATGCATATCGAACTGGTGCGCACACGCTTGCAGGAGAAGCTGAAGCGATTGGCCTAGGAGGCTGTCTGGTTATGGGGGATCGTAGCGAGGAGGTGGGAGAGCGAGGCCAAATGTTCCCGGTTTTGAGGCGCATAGTGGGCCTATGTAACGAAAAAACGGGGATATTTGGACCGCTCTCCCAACTTCGCAGTAGATTCATCCATAATCCGACAGCCTCCTAGCTGCGATCATCGTGTGAATTCGCGGAATTGCCGGGCTGGGCGGTGCGGGATTGTCGGAATGAATTCCGACCTACATCGCGGTTATTCCGACACTGTGCTCAATCCAGCCAAACGCTGTCCCAGTGCGGATAGTCGCCCAGCCGCGATACCAATCCTGCTCGCAGCGGATTGGCAACGATATACCGCGCGATCGCCACCCGATCCTCCTCCTTACGTAACGCGTGATCGTGAAACCCGGGTTGCCATACCGTTCCCCGCTGATTCGTGGCTCGATTGATTCGCCGCCCACTGCGACCCTTCAGCTTCTTGATCGTTGCCGAAAGATCTTCATTCCCTATTCGCGCCAGTCCGTGCAGATGATCCGGCATCAACACCCAGGCCAGCCAGGTCACGCAGTTTTCTTGCTCCAGGCGCCGTAGTTCGGCGATGGCCAGGCGCGCCAGAGAGAAGTCACGGAATAGCGGGCGGCGTTGATGTAGCGTGGCGGTAATGAAATATTCCCGGCCGGGTTCGGAGAATCGGCCTTTGCGTAGATCGGAATAGGGCATGGATCATGATCCAGCGGAGATGTCGGAATGAATTCCGACCCACAGTGGGTCGGACTTCAGTCCGACAACGCTCCCAGGCAAATACGTCAGTCCGGTGAAGGCGGATTCGGCGAGTTCGGCACGATGCCGACCTCGTCGCCGTCCTCGATACGGGTGAAGGGTTCGGCGAATTGCTTGTTCACGGTGACGCGCACGCGGTCGTCGGCGAGCAGGTAGCCGCGCTCGCGGTAGCGTTTGCGCAGCCAGTTCAACAGGCTTTCGACATCGCTGACCGCCGCGGGGATCTGCTCGTCCTCGACCTCCTTGCCGAGCTTCTCCACCAGGTAGTTGAAGTACAGCAGCTTGATGCGTCTCGGCCCGTCGCCGGCGGCCTTGCGCTGGTAGCCGATTTCCTCCAGGCGGCGCAGGTATTCGGCCCAGTTTTCGTCTTTGTTCTCGCCGAGTTCGTAGAGCGTGTCCCACGAGTAGATGCTGGTGTCGTGGCCGTCGTCGAAGATGATGCGCACTGCGTACGAACCCTGCGGCTCGATGGCCTCGATATTGACATCCTCCTTGCCGGTGGGCGGTGTGTCCAGGGTGCGGACCTCGGCCGCGCGCGAGAACACGCGCAGGTACTCGCAGGGGAAGTCGAAGCGTTGCCCGTTGTCGAAGGTGATCGACAGCAGATGGGACTTCTTGTGCAGGTTGATCTCTGTCGGGATGTGCTCGGCGTGGTCTTTCATGGTGGTTTCAGGGGTTGGGAACGGAGGCGCATTATAGCCGGTTCATGACGGGATTTCCGATGCGGCGCGCGTGGAAACCCCTGGACGGTTCAATGCCGGCTTTCGACGACTGCGCGTAATAAAGCGAGCAGGCGCGTACCGATCGCCTCCGGTCCGATGGCGGCCCGGAGGCCCTGGTGATGTGGCGCGTCGCGCCAGCCCGGCTGGTTCGCTTGTTCCTGCATCGCGTGTATCGCATCCGCCAGCGCGCGCGGATCGGCCGCTGGTATCAGGCGGCAGTCCGGCCCGTCGTCGAGGAGTTCACGAATCGCCGCTGAATCGCGGGTGATCAGCGGCCTGCCGGCCATCAGGATCTGGTACACCTTGTTCGGAATCACGCGCGCGGCCTTGTCGGTATCGCCGAAGATCCCCAGCGCGACATCGCAGGCATTCAGGTAATCGCGCAGCGCCGCGTAGTCCACCCATTCCAGCCACTCCAGCCGGGGAGGATGGAGTTCATCCAGCAGCCTCGCGAACCGCTGTTGTTCCTGTCCCTTGCCGATCACCGTCCAGGTCACGTCGTCGCCGGTCAGCGCCGCCGCGCGCGCAATCGTATCGACGCCGTGTAGCGGGATGAACTGGCCGTAGAACAGCACGCGGAAGCCGTCATGCGCTGGCGCCGGAGCGGTGGGCGCGAAAGCCTCCGGCTCGGCGCCGACCGGCACGCTGGCGACAAGCCGGGCGGGGCGCTTCCAGGTCTCGCGGATGTACTTGGCGTGCGCCTCGGTATCGATGATCGCCAGATCGACCAGACGCAGCGCGAGGTATTCCATGCCATACAACAGCCTGGCGAGTGGATTGGCCGGCGACAGCATGCGCCGGTCCTCGATGATGGTGTTGTACAGCGAGATGAAGATGTCCCACACCACCGGCACGCCACGCAGGCGCGCCAGCGGCCAGATGACGAACACGTCGATCAGGCCGGGGTAGCCGACGAACACCAGGTCATGCTTCGGCAAGCGCAGATACCGCCAGATCAACGCCGGGTAGGCGCCCAGCCAGCGCAGCAGCAGCCGCAGTTTCGCCATGATGCCATGCACCTGGCTCTTGTCCTCTATACCGCTCCAGGGATTGGCGAAGCACTCGCTTACCTCGACGCCGCGAGAACGCAACGCGGACAACAGGATACGCGCGCGCGGCTTGCCGGTGTCACAGGTTCCAAAGGCGACGATCTTCATGCGGCGACTATAACCCATTGGTATACTCCGCGTTCCCCCGTTTCAGTGGAGTGAACCGTTGTTCGCCAGCCCCCGATTCCGCCATGGTCTGGCACTGCTCGCGCTGGTCCTGATCGCGCTGCTGATGCTGCGCGCCAATCCGCTGCACGACACGACGATCGCGCCGTTCGACCTGCTTGTCGCCCAGCCCGGCTGGAAGCAGGTCGAGAACAAGCCGCCGCTGGTACATATCCAGCATTCCGACATCCTCGATTCCAAGCTGCCGGCCTGGATCTATCTGAAGAAAGCCCTGCGCGCGGGGCATCTGCCGTTATGGAACCCGCTGACCGCGTCCGGCGCGCCGGGCATCCAGCTGTTGACGCGTTCCGGCATGACGCCGGCCTTCGCCGCTTTCGCGCTGTTCGACAACGATGCCACGGGGTTGTACGCCGCCGCGCTGGTGAACCTGTTGATCATCGGCTTTGGCGCTTATTTCCTGTTCTTCTTCCTGAGCGGGAACCAGATCGCCGCGATACTCGGTGCTTTCGTGCTCAGCTATTCCGGTTTCATCGCCGGCTGGTTCTACTGGCCGCACGTGAATACCGCAATCTGGCTACCGTGGGTCTTGTTGTTCGGGCTGCGCTATATGGAAAGTGGCTGCCGGCGCGACCTGCCATGGTTCAGTCTGACAAGCGTTTTTCTGATTCTCGGCGGCTTCCCGATCGTTGCCGTGTACACCTATCTGGCGTTGGGGTTGGGCGTGCTGATCCGGTTGTCCAGCCTGCCGGTCGACCGGCGGACCCGTCTGGCGCGCATCGGCGAGCTGAGCCTGTTCGCGATTCTGGCGGCGCTGATGACGGGCTTCGCCGTCCTGTCGCTGGCCGAGTATCTACACTATGCCGGTATCTCGCATCGTCACGGCGGCAGCGCGCTGACCCGGCTTTCGGATCTACGCCTGTTCATCCTGCCGTTCAGCGATCACGCCCTGTTTGTCGAACGCAGCGTCTATGTCGGCCTGTTCCCGGTGGTCGCGTTCTTCGTCGCGCTCTGGCTGGTGCTCCGGCGGCGCGCCGACTGGCGGATCATCTGGGGTCTGTCGCTGATCGCGGTATCCGTCGTGTTCGCCTTCATGCTGTTACCCCGGGCATGGCTGAGCGAGGTGCCGCTGATCGGCAGCAACCCCTGGTCGCGGATGATCCTGCTGATCGATCTGGGGCTGGCGATACTCGCGGTGAGCTTCTACCAACGTATCTGGCGCTGGGCCGCCGGGCGGCTGCCGCCACTCGGGATTCTGGCCCTGGTGGTGGCGATTCCGCTGTTGCAAGGCTATGACCAGGGCCGGGTATTCATGCGCCGGGTCGCGCCGGTGGACGATGGCCTGGTGTTCCCCCGTACCGCGACGCTGGCCTACCTGCGCGCGCATCTGTCGCCCTTGCAGAACGTTATCGCGGACAAGAGCTTCATGACCGCCGGTGTGCTCGGCGCCTACGGCGTGCCGGAATGGTTCGCGCACGAGATGCGCCCCGAGTCCGACAAGCGGGCGTTGGACGGCTGGCTGATCCACGACCCCTTCGTCACCTCCACGGCATCGGCATTCCGCTGTGGCCAGATCCGCTTCGATGGCAGGGGCCTGGACTACTTTGGCGTTCGCTACCTGGTCTGCGGCGGCGACCGTGGTGCCATCGAGCAGCGGGTGTTCAGCAGCGTCGACTACGCGGAGGCGGATTGGTCCGCGCCGCTGTCGGCGGAAGGGCTGGTACAGCATTTCCATATCGACGCGGATTTCGCCTTGTACCGCTTTGAGATCCAGGCGCATCCCGACAGCCCACCGGCCACGCAAGCCAGCCTGGAGATCAGGGAGGGCGGCGGCAACTCGCTCGGCAAGACCGATTGCCGCATCACGGAGGATCACATGCTGGCGTGCGTGTTTCCGCATACCCTGCGATTGCGGGCCGGGGATATCCGTCTGATCATACGCCCGGCAAACCACGGCTTGCGGCTGGGCATCGCGCATTTCGATCACCAGGGCATCCTGATCGAACAGGGCGGCTTGCGACAAGCGGCTATTCTGCGCATGAACGTCTACCGGCGCTTCGAGAACAAGGTCGACGTGGCCGAGGTGCTGGCCGCCGATGCCGGCAGGCACTTCGCTACCCGTCATCTGGAGCCGGGTATCGATCTGTACGAGAACAAGCATGTGCGCGCCGGCGCCTACGTGATCCATCCCGAGGACAGGACGCCGATGCCGGATTACACGCCGGTATCGCTGCTGGATGCGACACCCGGTCACCTGGTGTTCGACTATCGCGGCGAGCGGCCGGCATGGGTCGTCGTGCCGATGCGTTTCTATCCCGGCTGGCGCGCGCGGGTGAATGGCGAGCCGGTTCGACTCTCGCGCTTCCTCGGCATGCTGCCGGCGGTGCGGGTGGACGGGCCGGCGAGGGTCACGCTGGACTTCACGCCGACCGGCTTCCCGGCGACCCTGGTGATGTCCTTGCTGGCATTTCTGGTCTGGCTACTGAGCGCGTGGCGCTTTTCACGCGAGCCTTGCGGACGTGAACCGGAACACTCAGCCTGAACGACGTTTCGCCGAGCGCGGTCGACCCTTGTCGTCGATGGCGACATAGGTCAGCACCGCCGTGGCGACCTTCTGTACCTCGTCGGCGTTGCGGTTGCGTTCGATATACACATCGATCCGCACCTCGATCGAGGAGTTGCCGACCTCGGTGACCCACGAATAGCAACTCACCAGGTCGCCGACATACACCGGCTTCAGGAAGCGGAAGGCGTTCACCGCGACGGTGACGACACGCCCGCCGGCCAAATCGTAGGCGGCGATGCTGCCGGCGATATCCACCTGCGACATCAGCCAGCCGCCAAAGATATCCCCGGCGGCGTTGGTGTCGGCCGGCATCGCCAGCACGCGAATCGCCAGCTCGGGCTTGAATGGATCACGCGGACTGACCGGGATTTCGGTCGTTCGGGCGTCTGTCTCAGTGTCCGGCATACAGCGCTTCGATCAGGTCCGCGTGCTTCGCCTCGATGCGCGCGCGCTTCAGCTTCAGGGTCGGTGTCATCATGTTGTTCTCGATCGTCCATTGTTCCGGGATCACCGCGATGCGCTGGATCTTCGCGTAGCCGGGGAAGGCATGCAGGCGCTTCTGTACACGATCCAGAACCGCCTGAATCACGCGCTCGTCCTCGCAGGCGTCCAGCATGTCCTCCGGACAGCCGTGTTCGCGCGCGAACTCGCGATAGACGTTCGGTTCCAACACCACCAGCGCGGCCAGATAGGGTCGGCCTTCGCCGACGATCAGGATCTGGTCGAACAACTCATCGAGCGCGACGGCGGTCTCCATGTCGCCGGGCGGGATCTTCTCGCCGTTCGACAACACCAGGATGTCCTTGATGCGCCCGGTGATATACACCCGGCCGCTGTCGGCATCGATGCGCGCGACATCGCCGGTATGCAGCCAGCCGTCCTTGTTGATGAGCTGCGCGGTGGCTTCCGGATTGTTCAGGTAGCCGAGCATGACCGCCGGGCTGCGGGTCAGCAGTTCGTCGTTCTCGCCAAGCTTGACCTCGATACCTTTCAATGGCGGGCCGACGCTGGCCGGATCGTTGTCCTCCGGCAGGTTGCCGGTGATGATCGGGCTGGTTTCGGTCAGGCCATAGCCCTGGATGATCGGCACACCAAGGCCGATGAACAGCTTGGCGACATCGAAAGACAAGGCCGCGCCACCGCAGACCGCGTACTTCAGATGCCCACCGAGTTTCGCCCGGACCTTGCTGCCCACCAGTTTGTCGAGCAGCGGGAACAGCAGCAGGCGGGGCGACCACGGCGCCTGTCCGCGTCGATACTGGAAATGCTCCCAGCCGATCTCGGTCGCGGCGTGGAACAGCTTCTGTTTCAACGGCGAATCATGCGCCACCTTGTCGGTGATCTTCGCGTAGACCTTCTCGAAGATGCGTGGCACCGAGATGATCAGCGTGGGTTTCTCGGATACCAGGTCGTCGCCGAGTTGCGGCACGCTGCGATTGAAGGAGACCTCGGCGCCGGTCGCGATCGCCATGTAGTAGCAGGCGGTGCGCTCGAACATGTGCGACAGCGGCAGGAAGGACAGGAAACGGTCATCGGGATAGGCGGTGACCCGGTCGGCCGCCGCGTAGACATCGAACAGCAGGTTGCGATGGCTGAGCATCACGCCCTTCGGCCGGCCGGTGGTGCCGGAGGTGTAGACGATGGTCGCCAGTTCATCGATGTCGCTGTCCTCCGCCCGAAGCGGATAATCCAGGCCCGCCTCGGGCAGCCATTCCTCCAGGGTTTCGACGCGTGGCTTGGGGAAATCAGAATGCACCGGTTGTAGGGTTACGACACGCGTCAGGCCGGCGAGCTGGTCCTGAATCGGTGTCAGGCTCCGCCACTGCTCATCGCTCTCCAGAAACAGCAGGCGCACTTGCGCGTCCTGCAGGATGTAACCGATATTCTCCGCGCGGTCGTTGGTATAGATCGGCACGACGCCCAGGCCA